>JADGHC010000046.1 GCA_019689655.1 Microbispora sp. | reverse complement strand
GCCAGCGTTCCGCCCTTGCGGCGGCACGCCTCGTCGTACAGCCACCGGATCGCGTTCTTCGCCGCGTCGGTGGCGTCCCCGTCCCGGCCGATGAAGCACACCCCGATCCCGGACGTGTTGTGGTTCGGGGCGTGCGCGCCCACCACCAGCCACCCGCGGCCCTCGTAGATCCGACCCCGGACGTCGACCAGGAAGTTGTAACCGATGTCCGACCACCCGTTGGAATCCATGTGGTAGTTCTGGATCTGGCGGGGGGTCTGGGTGGTGGGGCCTTCGGAGTAGTGCACCACGAACTCGGTGCGCCGCGACCACGTGGTGGTCTCGCGGGCGCGTGGGGCGCGGGCGCCCCACTCGGCGCGGCTGATGATGTCCACACATCCCTCCCTACTTCAGGCCGACCGCGCCGATCAGCGCGGCGCTGATCACGGTGACGACCAGCGACAGCGCGGCCCCCACCGCCGATCCGACGATCACCCTCCGGTCGGCGCGCCGTTCGGCGCGTTCCTTGTCCAGCTCCTGGCGTAGCTGCTCGACGTCACCGGCCACCCCAACGATCCGGTCGAGCACGGCGGTCCGGTGCGCCTCATACAGGTCCTTGGTGACCATGTCGTCCAGGCGCTCTGTCAGCTCGTCCAGCCGCCGCCTCATATCCGCCTCGAAACGCGACAGCACACGAGCCAGCTCTCCCAGGGTTGGCTCATCGGCGCTCATCACGCCATCCTCGTCAGCCGCATGAACGACCCGGCCGACACCCGCGTCGCCGTCGCGCTGGACGACTCCTGCGCCCACTGCAAGGTCACGTTCCCCGGTGTCGCCCCAGTCGTGATGATCGCCTGCTCATACGCCAGTTGCAGCAGGTTGGTCGCGTTGCGCACGCACGCGTACTGCACGTTCGTGGCGAGCTGGTGGACGCCCAGCCGCACCGAGTTCACAGTGTGCGCGAGGCTGGACGACGACGCGTTGGTGCCCGGCCCGATCACGCTCTTGAGTCCCGTGGTGCCCGACGGCGTCGCCCAGGACGTGACGAAGTCGCCGTCTGCGGCCCCATCGGCGTTGAACGCGCCGCCGTAGTAGATGTAGAACTCGACGCAGTAGACCGCGTTCGCTTCGACCGGCGCGGTCAGGTCCGGGTCGGCGGACATGGCGGTCGTGCTCGCCCGATCGGTGTCGGTCGCCTTAACCACGTACTCGGGGAGCATCGACTGGAGTAGCGCCGCGTCGATGCGCGTGCCCGCGGGGGTCGGCGGATACTTGGCCATCTATAGTCCTCCCTACAGAGCGACGTACACGGGGTCGGCGATGGACACCGGGGCGCCCGCGGTCTGCGCCTTCACCACCCCGTTCACGCTGCGCTCGACGGTGAGTGTCTGGGTGACCGTGGCGTGGAAGTTGTCGAACAGCACCTGCACCGGCAGGGTGACCGTCGACGCGGACTCGACGAACGCCCGGCACGACAAGGCGTTACCGACGGTGATGTCGGTGTCCGTGGCCTCCACAAGCCATGACGCGGGCTCGGGCGTGCCACGCGCCCACACCTTCGCCCGCAGTACCGGCCCGACCGCCTGGAACCGCAGCGTGTACCACGTGGTTGTGTCGAAGGTGATGCCGGTGTCGGTCGGGCTGGCGACGTACGCGAACGCACCGCCGGCGTACTTCTCCAACGCCAGGTACAGGCGACCGTCCTCGGCGAACGACGCGGTCGCGGCGTACCAGGCGGAGACCGTCGACCCGTCCCAGTTCACCCGGGCCAACAAGTAGGCGTTGGTCGCGTCGCCGGTCGGCGTGGTCGGGCAGCGGATGTCGGCCCGCACGTCGGCGTCGGTGTGGCGCTGGTTCTGGAGCACCGAGTATCGGCCCGAGCTGACGGCGCTCACCGAGATGGACGCGACCGACCCGTCCGTCGTGTAGTGGCTGGCGTCGCCGCCCTGGGTCGCCCACGTCTGCCCGGTGTCGGCGGTGCCCCACGTGGACGTCTCCGTGCGGTCGAACGAGTCGACGGCCAGGAACCCTTCGGCCTGGCCGGTGGCGTCGGCGACGAGCCGGACCGCCCACGCGTACAGCACGTCAGTGGCGGCCGGGGTGCCGGTCATCCACACCCATACGGCGGCCTGCACCGCGTTGGCGGGCGCGGTGACCGTGTCCTGAAGGTGCGTCCACTCCCCGGCCGTCAGGGTGGCGGCCGTGCCGAGCGTGGACCCAAGGAACACGCCGCCGGAGTCGTACCAGTTCACCAACACCCTTACGCCGCCGGTGTAGCCGCCCGGGGAGTACACCCACGCCATGGCCGTGTACGGCAACCCGGGAGTGATGGTGCCCTGCCCGGTCAGCGGCGACCCGGCGCCGCACGCACCCGCCATCCCGCTGGGGGTGAACAGCAGTGACCCGGCGGCGTCCGGGTGCACCACGGCCGTCGAGTGCGCCACCGTGCCGCCGCTGGCCACCCAGCCGGCCACGCCGTTTTCGAAGAACGGGTTCACGGACAGCAGCCGGCCGACGGTGGTCACACGGACCCGCTCCCCGGCCACCATCACATCGAACGGGGTGCTGGTCCCGCTGACCGTCCAGTTCTGCCCGGCGGTGGTCGCCACGACCAGCTCGGACGCGTCCTCGTCGGCGTCCTCGGCCAGCTCGGACCCGGCCGTATCGACCCGGTCGTACCCGTCGGTGCCGATCTGCCCGACGTGCCACGGGCTCTCCGGCGTCAGGTTGAAGGTGATCTCGTGCCGGTACAGGCTCAGTGTCTCCGTGTACCCCTGCACCAGCAGGCTGACGCCGTCCGGCGGGAGCCCGTCGGGGATGCCCGTGACGACGATCCGGTCGCCGACGTCCAAGTCAAGGATCGTCGCGTACAGGTCGTCGTCGATGCCGGTGGCGCGCAGGTTGACCGACAGCGTCGGGTACCTGGCCTCGTCCACGGTGCCCAGGTGCAGGCGCCACCCCGCCTGGTCGGCGAGCTGGTCGTCCGCCTTCAGCGACAGGGTCACCTCACCCGAGTACCGGCCGACACCGTCCGGCGGCTCGGCCGTCGACAGCGGCCCGGTCGTCTGCTCGACCCGCACCGACGACCCGGCCTCGCGCTTCACGGTCAAGTCGTTGACCGTGTACCGGTCGTCGTCCACCGGGGTCAGGTCGCCGGTGATCTGCCGCCCCGAGTAGTCCAGCACGACGGCCGGGGCCTGGTTGTACATCGACAAGCGGGTCCGGTACGCGAACCCGAGGTAGTCTCGCGGTTCGTATAGGATCCCGCCGTCGGTGCCGGCCGCCTCTTCCAGCAGCTCGACCAGCGACCGGTTGGGCTGGTCACCCAGCGCCACCCGGTTGCCGATCTTGCCCTTGGTGACCGCCGCAAAACGAATGCCTTCTTCGGAGCACAGCCGCGCCATGCGAGTCTCGGGCGCTTCCCCGTTGTAGGCGGCGATGCCCTCGAAGATGTGGATGATGGCGAACGTCGGCGTGACCTGCTCGCTGATCGCCTCGATGTCGCTGGCGACGAGCAGGTGACCGACGATCGTCTGCCCCAGCCCCTGCTCGTGCCCCACGACGACGGTCCGGGCCGCGCCGATCGTCTGGTTGGTGATGGTGCCGTCCCAGTACACGTAGGGGAACTCGTCGCTGAGGGCGATCGTGTTGACGAAGTCGCCGATCCGCAGCAGATAGCCGACGTTGCTGCCCGTCTGACGCAGCTCCAGGGCGAGGTAGAAGAAGCCGCGGGGAAGCGTGTCGGCGTCGCTGATATCCCTATCCAGCAGCGTCTCACCATCCGGACCGTACGCCCGTAGGGTGAGATCGCCGTCGGTCTGAAGACGAATGTCCCACTCGCGGATCGTGCCGGTCGTCGACAGGCGCAGCAGCGACGTCTCCGCTGACGGCGGCTCGTCGACGAACACGAACATCCAGACGATGATCTCGCCGGTGGCGCTATACGGCGCGACCTGTCCGGCCAGGCGCCCGCCCCCCATGGTCGGGACCGGGTCCGTCGACGTCCACCCGCTGTACCCGCCCAACTCCGGGTTCCCCTGGACGGTCATTGGCAGGCCACCCGGCAGGCCAGACGCGATCTGCGTGGCCTCGCTGGAGTCCTCCATCGACCAGTACGCGACCAAGCCGTCCCGGGCGGTGATGCTGCGGAACATGGGCGACCGCAGCGCGGGCGCGTTCTGCGTCAACCTCCGCTTGAGCCCGTTCGCGGTGATGCTGACGTACCGGTCCACACCGCCCACAGCCCATGTCGCGGGCCAGGCCGCCACCTCACCCCAAAACCGGTACTGGTGGTTGGCGACGATCTCTGCACCGGCCCCCAGCGTCCAAGTGTTGCCCTGGTCGTCCGTGAAGGACGTCGCGCCCTCGCGCTGGGCGAAGAAGTCAGCGGAGGCGACCACCGTGCCGTTGATCCCGTCGCGCAGCTCGAAGGCGATGTACCGGCCGGGGACGGCGCCGCCGGAGGTGCCCACAAGGGTGAGAAGGGGGACCGACCCCACCTCGAGCGGCGCCGTGCTGTCGAACACGCTGGTCGTGCCCGGCCTGGTCACCGTGTCCCCGAGCTGCGTCCACGGGCCGCCGATGGTGTCTGCGGTATAGAAGGTGACGCTGTGCCCGCCTGCCCCGTTGTCCACGTCCAGGACGACACGCAGGGCCAGGCGCCCCTCGCTGATCGGGATCGGCGCGGTGGCGGACGCCACCTGCCGACTGGCGAGCGTGCCGTCCGGAGACCAGTAGAGCGACGGGCGCCGACCACGCTCGACACCGACGACCCACGACCGTTGGTCGCCCTCGGTGTCGTACTTGGCGGCCAGGTCCCCGGCCTCCCAAGTATCCGCGTCCACCTCGATGCGAATGTCCAGGTCGCCGGTGATGCCCATCGGCGCAGCGTCGGGCGCGGTGGCCTGACCGGTCATGTCGTCACTGGACATCACGCGCATGCAGCACCCGCCGTCGCCGGGGAAGAACGCTCTGATCTGCGTGTTCCTGCCCAGCTTCCCGTAGTAGGGGCTCACAGGGTTGCGGGGGCTGAATCGGCCGTCGCGGTTGTCGAGGGTGAGTGTCATCTGCGCCGGGTCGGCGGTGTCGGCCTCGGCGGACCGGCCGCGAGTGATCGTGACCACGTCGCGTTCGTACACGTACCCGGTGATGTCGACCCACGCGCCGTCGAGCAGCAGTTCGTATCGGTCGTCCAGCGGGAACCGGCGCCGCGGTTCCGGTTCCGGTTCAGGTTCGGGGGCGGGCACAGGGCCGATCAGCGCGGGCGTGTCGGCCACGGCCAGGTCATCCCACCACAACTGCGGCCACGTCGGCGCCGTCTGCGTGTTGCCCCACCGCACTTCGTCGGCGCCGGCGCCGACCGTGCCCGACAGCTCGACGAGGGCGTCCTCCTCGTCGCCGAGGTACACCAACGCCGACGCGGCGCCAGCATTGATGACGGCCTCGACGCGCAGCTCGGTGTTGAGCGGCACGGCGCTGGACGCGGTCGCGACGATCGCGTTGGACGCGTCGCGCAGTCGGACGAGGCCGGTGGAGGTGACGTCCAGGCGCCACCGCAGCGCCCCAGACGCGAACGCCTGCAGGATCGGCGCGCCGGCCGACGGGTACGCCGACAGCTCGACGTAGCCGCGGACCGCGTAGCCGGACAGGCTACCCAGCGTCGCCGACGACCAGATCAGCTGTGCCGCCGTGGACAACTGCTGGTCCATCTGGATCCGGCCGTCGTCGGTGACCGTGAACGCGCCGGCGGTGACCGTGTTGAAACCCGTGTCGCCCACCCCGGCCATGCCCGCGGTCAGCGGCCCTGCGGCGAGGCCGTCGCCGGTCCACGACGCGACGATCGCCATCAGCGCCTCCCCAGCGCGGTTTGCACGTTGCCGCCCGACTCGGCGACGGCCCGCCGCAGCAGCTCCACCAGGAACTTGGAGGTCTGGGAGTCGTTGCCGCGGATCACGACGACCTGTCCGCCGCTCGCGCCGGCGGCACGGACCCCGCCCGGCGTGTACGCGCTCGGCGACAGCCCGGCGGCACCGGCCAGGCCGCCCGCGGCGGCCGCGACCGCGCCTGTGCCGCGCGCCATGCCGTCGGCGACCATGGTGGCGATCTTCTGCCCGGCCAGCATCGGGTTGCCGCTGCCGGACAGCGGCCCTTCCTTCGCCGGGGAGAACGGCAAGTAGCCGCGGATCTTGCCCGCGACATCGCCCATCACGCCGCCGATCCGGCCGATCATGCTCTTGATGCCGTTGATCAACCCTTGGATGACGTTGCGGCCGGCGTTGTAGAGCAGGCTGCCGAGGTTGCCGACGGCGCTGCGGATGCGGCGGCCGATCCCCTTGGTCAGGCTGACCACGCGGTTAATCCCGGTCGAGACCGCGGTCTTGATCCGGTTCCACGCGTTGGCGATGAAGGTGCGGAACGCGTTCCATGCCTGCTGGTTGGTGGCCTTCACCCGGTTCCACGCGCCGGTGATGATGCTCTTCACCCGGTTCGCGGCGCCCGAGATCGCCGATTTGATGCCGTTCCACACGGCGCTGATCTTCGACCGGATCCAGTTCCACGCTGCCGTCGTCGCGGATTTGATGTTGTCCCAGTGCTTGATGATGATCCCGACCGGGTGGAAGTTGAAGAAAATCTGCTTGATCAGGTTGATCGCCTGAGAGATCTTCTCCTTGATCCAGTTCCACGCCGCCAGCGTCGCAGACTTGACCTTCTCCCACAGCGAGACCAGGAACGCACGGACCTTGTCCCAGTTCGCGATGATCAACGCGACGATGGCGACGATGATCGCGATCACCCAGCCGATCGGGCCCATCGCGATGATCCACGACACGGCCATGCGGGCGGCCTGGATGAGCGCCTGAGCTGCCATCCGCACCCACATCGCCACCACGCGCGCCGCGGTCTTCACCATCGACGCGACCATGCGTGCACCGGCGGCTGCCACACGACCGGCCGCGGTCGCCGCCGCCTTGCCCATGTTGCCCGCGGCCGTGGCGAACCGGCCTGCCGCCGTACCCGCAGTCGAGGCCACCCGGCCCACCGCACGCGCACCCGCGCCGGCCATCCGACCCACCGAGGCCCCCGCCTGTGCCACCCGGCCCGCGAACCGGCGCACCCCAGACTCCGGCGACCGCAACGCCGTGGTGAGCTTCGAGAACCCCTTGGCGGCGCCGCCGCCGACCTTCGCGGCGCTCTTTCCGACCATGCCGATCGTCTTGATCAGCGGCCCGAACCGGGACGTGACCACACCGATGATCAGCGACCAGGCCAGGAACTGCGCCACAGCCTCCCGCGCCGGGGCGGGCAGCGACTGGATGATGCCCGCGATCGTCGTCAGCGCACCCGACACCACCGGCAGGATGACCACCAGCGCCGACGCGACGTCCTTCAGCATCGCGAACACCGTGCCGAGCTGCTGCTGACCCTCCGCACTAGTGGCCCACTCGGCCAGCTTCGAGGTGATCTGCTCGATACTCGTCAGCAGGTCGCCGGCGCCACCGGCAGAAGCGAAGATCCCGCCGATGATCAGCGCGATGTTGCGGCCGATCCGCCCCAGCTGCTTGAGGTTCTCGACCGCGGTGTTGATCCACTGTGTGGCCTTGCCGGACTTGGCCATGCGGGACAGCCACTGCCCGGCCTGTGTCATCAACCGGCCCAACGCCTGACCCGTCCGGCCGAACACGCCGAGCCCGGCCGCGGCGAAGTCGCGGATGCCGCGCACCAGCGGGCCGATACCAGAAGCGGCGCCGTTGATACCCGCCGAGACCGCGCGGGCCAGCGACCGCAGGAACGACAACGACTCGCCCTCACGCGCCACGGCGACCAGCTGGGCGCCGAACCGGCCCATCGACGAGGCGATCGTGCCCATCGCGGAACTGACCGGCCCGCTCATCTGCTTGGCCAAGCCTCGCGTCCCCGCGATCATCGGCTTGAAGAACTCGTTCTGCACCCGGTCACGCAAACCGAACAGCGCGCCACCGAGCTCCTTCACCACCGACCGCGCGGCAGGCGGCATCTCCTGGAGCGCCTCGGTGAACTTCTTCGTATCGCCCTCCACCGCGGCGCCCACCGCGTCGCCGACACCGTCGATCGCCAACCTGAACGTCGTCATGGCGGCCGCGGCACCGAGCGCCGCACCCGGTACCGCGGCCAGGATCCCCACCGCCGGGGCCAGCGCCGACCCCAGGTGCACCGCCGACCCGGCCAGCGCCGCCAGCGCGGCAGGCTTGCCCAGCCGGTCAAGGGAGCTATTCAACCGGTCGAACTGCCGCACGGCCCGGTCGACCCCTGCGCGAACCCGGTCGTCGTCGACGCCGATACGCACCAGAAGATTCGACAGGATCGCCACCGTCCGCCCCCTCCCCTCTGTCGCTGGTGGTGTCGACGCCACCCATGGCGCGGTTGATCGCCTTGACCTTCGCGAGCTGCTCTTGCCAGGACTGTTGCCGGCCCCTGTCCCACTTCGGGATGAAGTCCGCCGGGGTCAGGCGGCGGCCCTTCTTGCCGCGGTTGGCGTTGGCGACCGTGCTCGCCACGATCGCCGCCTGGATGTCGCCGCGGTCCGGGCCGATCGGACCGGCCACCTTCTCGTATGCCGCCCACTCGGCCAGCTCGGTCGAGGTGATCCGCTGCAGCAGCTCGCCGACCGGGATGCCCAGAGCCAGCGCTAGGCGGAATATGAACTGCCGCTCTGGGCGGCGTCGAAACCCTCGGCGAGCGCCTCCATGTCGTCCTCGTCGGTCGCCGAGATCTCCAGGATCGCGTCACGCAGTCGGAACACCGCCCGCGGCTTGGCCGCGAACATCCGCTTGGCGTCCTGCACGGTCAGGATCGGCCGGGTCTGCTCGTCGACCACACACCCGGCGATGAGCTGCGCCGTCATCGCGTCGAGGGTCTTAGCGTCCCCGCCGTTGCGGATGGTGGCGTACGCGGCCTCGACCCTGTTCCGCAGGGCGCCGGTCATCTCCCGCACCCGGACCGTGCCGCCCAGCTCGGGCACCTCCACCTCCCGGGTGGCGACGTCCGGCCGGTCGATCGCGGCGAGGATCTGCTCCTTGCTCAGCGCCATGTCAGGACCCCCCGTCCAGCACCGGGCGGCCGGTCACCTTGTAGGTGACGTTCGCGGTGAGCTTGTCGTCGTACGGCGCCTCCACCGAGAACTCGGTGAGGATCGCAGCGAACGACCAGGTCGTGCCGTCCGGGAACACCAACTGGTAGTGGCGCGGCTCCTCGTCGTCCATGTCGGCGACGAGCACGTCGTGCTCGGACGGGTCGTAGTTGAGTTCCAGCTCGACTTCCCCGGCGTCCTTCAGACCGCCGACGAACTCCATCCAGCCGTCCGGGGAGTCGTGGGCGGTGACGTCGATCGTCTCCCGCTCCATCCCCGGACCCTCGACCGACGTCACATTGGCGATGGCGGAGAACGTCTCCGGGGTGCCGCCGTCACCGCGCAGCAGCGCGGTGCCCCTGCCGTCGAGTCCAGCCATAAGGCGTCTTCTCCTTACCTGATCACGCGGCGCCGCTGCGCCGCTCTCAGACCTGCTCGGTCACGACCCGGAACCGCAGCACGGTGTGCCTGACGTTCGGCCCGGCCGGGTCCCGGAGTGTCTGAGCGAACTCGTAACGCGTGGCCACGTGATGGTGACCGTCGATGGTGAGCGGCTGATGGTCCAGCAGCGCCACCACGCGCGAGGCGATCTGCTGCGACTGGGCGAACCCCCGGTAGTCCGACCAGACGTGCAGCGTCTCGACGGTCTCCCGCCCGTACCGGTCGTGGGCACCAGCGGGCACCTCCATCGCCTCACCGATCACCACGTACGGGTAGCCGGCGCCCTCGGGCACCGCGTCATAGACACCGGACACCATGCCCATGAGCACCATGTCGCCGGTCAGCACCTGGTAGACCGCCGTCTGGACCGGGCCCAGCGGCGTAACCGCGGGAGTGGTCACCGTTCGATCTCCTCACGCACTTCCTCGGACACGCGGCCGGGGAACCGGCGCCGCTCAGCCTCACCCGCCGTGGTCAACGCCGGGTTCGCGGTGATCTTGCTCGTGCCGAACTCCTGGTACTTGGCGTAGTACAGCTCGGGGTCGGACCACCCGACGTCGGCGCGTAGCCACCGCTCGTTGACCCGGACCTTCACGCCGTTGCGGAGCGCGCCGCTGCGGACACGGACCCGTTCCCGCGTCTCGGACTGGACCGCCCGCGCTCCCTCTTCGACGGCGTCGAGCGCGCCGCGGCGCACGTCCTCGGGCAGCTCGTTCAACCGGCGCTTGAGTCGCCCCCACCCCTCGACGGTGATCCGCACGCGCGCCACAGCTACCCCCTCTTCGCGAACGCGACGTCGAGGTTCCGGCCCTCCCGGTAGCCGAACATCCCGGCGACCCCGAGCGCCGCGCGCGCCAGCGCAGGACGGAAGTCGTCCCACGTCGGGCGCGGCGTCGGGACCTTCTTGTCGTCCTTGGTGTTCACCCTGCGCGGGTCAGCGGCGATCTCAGCGACCGCCTCCGGGGACGGCCGCCCCTCCACCCCCGCGGGCACGAGCAGCGCCGCCGGGTCGCGAACCATGTCTTCGAACTGCACGACCGCGTGCACGTACGGCAACGCACAGGTGTTCCAGTGCACCCACATGGCCAGGGCCTTATCCGCGTGTGTGGCCTCGGCACGGATCTGCGGGCGGTGCTGGTAGATGACCTTGGCGACGTCCTTGCGCTGGTCGTCGGCGAACCACCCGAGGGCGAGCATCGAGTGCACGACGTCGAGGGGATGGCGGACGAGCAGGATGGTGCGGGCCTCGGCGACCGGCAGGGACGGCACGGCCAGCCACGACGACTCCGCCGTGAACGTCGCCCAGCGCGGCTGTCGGATACCGAGGGCGACCCGGAATGTGTACACCTGCTCGTGCCCGCATTCGACGCCTGCCGCGCGCAGGACGTGCGAGGCGTACCGGGTGCCGCACCGGCCCGTCCCGACCACCAGGAGGCGTCTCATGCGCGCCTGCCCATGGCCGGGTGCCGCTCGTAGTCCTCGACCTGGTCCACGTCGTCGGTCAGGTCGTCGATCGTCGTGAAGAACCGGCGCTTGACGATGTGCGTGCCGAGCGGCGTGCCCTGCCACGCCCGCAGCAACATCCAGCCCGGCGGCCGCGTCACCGTCCCGGCCGAGCGGGCGGCGTGCACCGTCGCCAGGTGCCGGTCCATGGCCGCGTGGTGCTCCGGCCACCAGCTCACGGCGAACAACTCGCCGTACGGGGTGCCGGTGACACGGGACGCGCCTCGGCGGCCGTACGCACGGAAGCCGCGGCGGCGGTCTCCACAGATTGTGGACATCGCCCGGTCAGTGAAGTACACGTCACCGAGCAGCAGCACCGTGCGGCCGTCCTCGGACCACAGGTCGCGGGTGGACGCATACTCGCTGGCGCCGGGCTCACGGACGTGCCGCACCGCTCCCACGACCCGGTACCGGTCGTCGTCGGGGGTGGTGACGTGCACGTCGTCGGTGAAGACCACAGCCTGTCGGATCGTCCGCTGCAGCAGCGGCTCTCCCCCCACGGGGGCCATGTGCCGAGGGACGCCCAAGTACCCGTTCCACTTCTTGTCGCCGCCCGCCGCCGCGATGATCACCCGCACTGGAACACCACGCTTTCGATCTCTCGGAGCCGGACCGGCCAGGTGTGCCGCTCGGCGATCACCGTGAGGGCGTTGTCGGTCAGCTCCCGGCGCCGCGCATCCGTCAGCGCGTCGATCCGGTCGCCCAGCTCGTCGAACCCGAACCGGTCGAACCGGAGCATCGTGGCGGCAGTCAGCCCAACCTCATCCAGGCCCTCGGTGTTCGGGTACGCCAGCAGCCCGCCGCGGCCGAGGGTGCGGGGCACCCGGTCCGACCAGTAGAACGGGGCCGGCGCCGAGTCCCCGATCACCACCCGCGCCGACGCGTACAGGACGCTCAGCTCGTCGCCGACCACCCGGACGCCGGGCCGCCCGTACCAGCGGAACCGGCGGCCGAACCGGCGCCGCGCCCACTCCAAAAGCCTCTTGCGGTGCTCACCGTGGATCCCGGCGACGTACCCGCCGACGAACGCGACCTGCCCCGCGTACCGCGAGTCCGGCTCGGCACGACCGAGCCACCGCACGCCAACCGGCGGAGGACACCAATGGTGATTCACTCCCCGCTCGGCGAACCGCGCGGCGCTCTCCGGCCCACCGTCCGCAGTGAACACGAACTGCGATGTCCACCACGGCTGATTCCCGACCCTGGGCTCACGGCCGCGCAGCGTCCAGTACAGGTCGAGATGCAGGCCGACGGTGACCGTGCCCGCGTCCTCTATCCGCCGCAGCATCGCCACGGCGTCCCCGCGCGGGTCGTGGCCGTGCGTGCGCGCCCAGATCAGCATGTCCGCACCCCGACACACCCGCACCACGTCCTCGACCGGGATGCCACGGGCGGGAAGGTGCACCGTCTGCCAGCCCAGCGCCTCACACCCCAACGCCAGGTCGTCTTTCCAGCAGTCCTCGGCCGCCGCACGCGGCGCGCCCAGCACGACGACCCTCACGAGACCTCGCAGACCTCGACGTGGACGCCGCCGTCCTCATCCCCATACACGCCGATCTGCACCGGGCCCTCGACCAGCTTCAACGGCACGCCTCCCTCGGCATCACGACTCGGCCGGGTCCGGCTCGGCCTGCCACAGCTCGACCACGCACTTGCGGTAGATCGGCGTCGACGGCTCCACCACCGCCAACACCCGAAACACCTGCCCGTCGCCGCGCAGCTCGTCACCCCGCGCCACGTCAGCCTCAGGCAGCACGTACACGTCGTGCGTGTGGTCGCCACCCCACCGGTCGGACTCCTCACGCTCACGAGCGGCGGCGGGCTGGTCAACCTTCGCGGCCACCTCGGCGACCTGGACGCGGGCCGTCATGAACCCGCCGGACCCGTCCTCGCCGACGAGGACGGGCCGCCACACCTCCAGGCGCCGGTTCAGCCAGTGCCGGACGGCCACCGCTCACTCACCGGAGTGCGGGCCCTCGACGATGCCACGCCGGTTCCGCCCGTCGGCTTCGGCGGCCAGGACACGGGCGCGCTCATCCTCACCGGCCGAGGCCAGGTACGCGTTCACCTGCGCCACAGTGTGCTCGGCCGGGTCGAACGGTCCCGCCGGGTCCGGCGCCGGGTCAGGCCACGACAGCACCGGCGCCGCCGGGGCGGCCCGGCCAGCGTCCGACAGGTCATCCGCGCGTTCCCACCGGGCCGACCGGTCCATCGCCGGTACCGGCGCAGTCATGTACACGATGCGACCGGTCCGGGTGTTGCGGTACACCACCACGACGGCGGCCACCCCCTTCTAGAGCGCGTCCAAGAGCTTGTCTTCGAACCCGAACCCGCCGCCACGCCACACCGGTAGCGGCAGACCGGCTTCGAGGTTGACAGTGGCGGCGCCCAGTCGGCCCGCGGCCCGGCGAATGATCCGCTCCTCATACCGCGTGGCATACAGCCCAGCCGTCCCCTGGCCCGCCGCCTGCCACGTGTGATCGCCGAGCGTCTCCCCGGTCCGGCCCAGCGGATTCAGCAGCCCCCGGCGGGCCATCGACACAACCACCGGCACCACCGCAGCGGGCACGGTGCCAACCGTCCACGGCGGGTCGACGCCGGCGATCTGGAGCACCAGCGCCGAGACGTCCTCCAGGACAGCCTCGGCGCTGGCCTCATCAACACCATCGAACCCGGGCCGGGACAGGAGCTGCTCGACGGTGATCAGTGCCGCCATGGGTCTAAGAACCGATGTCGATCTTGTAAACCCGGTCAGCGTCGACCACGCTCGCACCAGCGAACGTGGACAGCACCGACGTGTCGGACAGGATGTCCGGCTGGTACTGGAAGATCTGCCGCATCGACACACCACCGCTGGTCGCGGTCGCCGTCTGCGTGGACGACAGGCCGCGCGGCGGCACCGGGGTGCGGTTCGCGAACACGAACCCCGACCGGTGGTACGCGACCGCGGTGCCGGCGGTCAGGGCGTTGGACTCGACCACGGTGAACCCGTAGATCCGGCCCATCGTGGCCTCACGGATCGCCGTGCCATCGCCCACGGCGTCGGCACGAACGAACTTGTCCACGCCCAGCAGGCGGCTGATGACGTCCGGCGCGCACGCCAGGTACCGGTCACCGGCCGGGACGTCCGCCTCGCTCAGCGCCTCCCGGGCGGCCAGGATCTGCGCGTCGGTGTCGTCCGGGTCCGCCACCGCGGCGAACGAAGCGTCAGCGGGCAGGCTGTTCATCGCCGCAGCGAGCTGGTCCTCCGCACCGGTCGCCACGGACGCGACCTGCGGCTGTGTCACCTGCGTCGCGAAGTCCACCAGGTTCAGCGACAGGTCCTCGTCGGTGAGGCGGGTCGCGTCGTACAGGTGCGTCAGCTCCACATCGACCGGGGTCTCGTTCAGCGCGTCGTAGGTGATCTGCGCGCCCGGCGTCGCCTGCACGCGCGCCGCACGGGGGACGCGAACCCGGACGGTGATGGTGTCGCCGTTGTCGCCGGCGAACTCGCCGCCGGGGACACGGCTGACGGTCATCGGCAGCACAAGCTGACGGGTCAGCAGCGCGACAGCCAGGGACGACACACCCTGTGCGGTCACAAGCGCCATGATGATCTCTCTCCTTCATGCTCAGCACGGCGCCAACCGCCGCGCTACAGGCCGCGGGTCTTCTTGAGAACCTCGTCGGCCAGCTGGTCGGGTGTCTTCTCCGGGTCACGGTCGGGCGCCGCGCCCGGGGTGAGACGCTCACGGGGGCGGCCGAAGATGGCCGCACCGGCGGACTCGTCGGGCTTCGCCTCGCCCTCGTCGCCGTCGCCCTCCTTGGGCTCGGCCTTCTTCGCGCCGAACGCCTCCAACAGCTCGTCGGCGTCGGCCTCCAGCTCCTCCCTGGTGGAACCGGTCAGCCGCTTCGCCTGCGCCGCCGTCAGGCCCTTCGCCTGCGCAACCTCCAGCCGCAGCAGCCTGCCTTCGGCTTCGGCCGCGCGCTTCTCGGCGGCCTCGGCACGCTCGGCCAGCCGCTGCAACTCGGTCTTCTCCGCCTCCTCGGCCTCACGCAGACGCCGAGCAGCCTCAGCGTTCTCCTTCGCGCGCCGCTCCCACTTACGCGCCTCTGCCTTCCAGTCGACGCCGTCGCCCTGCGGCTTAGCCTCGTCCTGGTCGGCGGTCGTGGTGGTGTCCGTGCGGACCTCGTCGTCGGCCATGCGGCCATCACTCCATCAGGTCAAAGGGCGCCGTGCGGCACCCGCGGTTACTCGTCCCCGCCGTCAGCGTCGGCGAGGTGGCTCTCAAGGTGGCGGCGCACCGCGTCCCAGTCGGCGCGCGGAATCCGCGACTGCGACAACCGGGCCAGCGCGTTCCGCACCGCCGGAAGCACAGCCGGGGAACCGACCCGCGGCCCGTGATGCGGCAACGCATACGCCGTCTTCATGTCCGGGTCGGCGTCCGGGTCACGCCACGCGTGCATGTACCGCAGCACCCGCTCCTCGTTCGGCGCGGCCGCCACAGCGGCCGGGCCATCCCACGGACGTTCGACAGTCGATGTGTCATGCGGCGGTATCGCGGGCACTGCTGACCTCCCGTCGGTGCTCCAGATAGCGGCGCACGTTGTTCAACGCGTCGTTCTTGGTGCCCGTCGCGGCCGAGGCCGGATGTTCACTCGCCCACCGCTGCGCCGCCACGTAGATCTCTTCGGCCCGCCGCGTCGACGCCGGCATCGGCGTACCTTCGAACACCGGCATCGCCACGCAACCGCACAAGCTGTGTGCCTGGAAGCTCGCCGTCGCCCGGGACTTGTATTCCGGGCCGCGCGACGCGAGCGTCAGGCAGAAGTGGCACGGGTCGCCGTCGGTGACGCGCAACCAGCCCAGCGCCTCCGAGTCGTCCCGCACCGCCTGAAGGATAGTGTCCCGGCCCCCGTTCAGCGCCAACCTCGTCGCCGTGCCCGCCGCCCGCACCAACGCGTTGTCGGCGGCCTTCCCCGGCGCGAACCCCGCCCGGCGCCCACCAACGAACCCGGCCAGCACAGCACCACGCAGCTCGCCCGTCACCGCGTCCTCAGCGAGCGGCGCCGCCGCCACCGGAACGAACGGCCCCACCGCCACCGCAGCGGCCGGCACCTGCGACTGCCGGAACAGCTCATAGAACCGGGTCGCGATGGCAGCGGACTCGTCACGCCGCCGCCCCACCAGCACCGCCGCCAACTCGGCGAACCGGATGAACGACGCCAAGTCGTCCAAGCGCACCACCGCGCGCCACAACCGCAGCAGCTCCGCCAGCAGCCCACGCGAGACGCGCCGCTGGTCGAGCTGGTACGCGCGCACCAGCTCGGACGCGACGTCAGGCGACGCCACCGCCGACACCCGCCGGTTCGGCGGCCTGCCGCTCCAGCATCCCCGCCAGGTTGGCGAACGAGTCGCCGCGCTCAGCGGCCGCCCGCCACCGCTCCAACTCCTGGTCCGTCACATTCGGGACCCGCTCCCAGAGTTCCTGCGGCGGGATCCCGAGCTGGGCGGCCAGCTTGCCGAGCGCATCCGCTGCCTGAGCCAAGCTGCGCGACTCGGTGTCACGCCACCGAACCTCGGCCGCCGGGTCCGGCGTGATCCCCATGTACTCGCTGGTCAGATTCAAAGACTGCTTATGCGACTCGCCGATGACCTCTTGATTCTCGCCCACCGCCCGCCGATGCGACGCCTCAGCCGCCGCCAACGCCTCCGCCGACAGGTTGACGAGCTGTCCAAGGAGTTCGTGCGCGGGCGTCTGCGACACCGTGGCCAGGTGCCGAAGTGTCGCCTCACGGCTGTCGATGTACCCCGACAGGTTTGTCTCGGAGAACTCGCCGACCTTCACATCCGGGTCATCGAACGTCAGCAGTTTCGACGCCGAAACCTTCAGGTACTCTGCCTCGGATTCGGCCAGCCACCCCAGCACGTACCGCACCCGGAACGCGCCGTAATGCTGGGCCACCATCAACCCGAACGTGGTCACATTGATCTGATCCTGCAGCGACCGCAGCGGCCACACGACCCCCGTCACCGGGTCGTCCAAGTCGTCTGTGTCCCGGTACCGGACCACCGGGCACACCGGGCGGCCGTTCATCATCGCACCATGCGTGGACACGTCCACGACCCGGAACCGGTCGCCCTCGTCCTGAACGAGCGTGTACACCGCCTGATCGTCGTACAGCCGCCAGTCACTCTGACGCCGATGCAGCGCGTACACCGGCCACTCGTCGTCATCGCCGTACACGGCCGTCATGTGCCGCGGGCTGACACCCCGCATCACCGGCACCGGCTCACCCGGCAACACCGTCACATACGAACACCCATAGGCCAGCGCGGCCCGGTGCACCCCGATCTGCCGGGCGTCCATCCCGTTCGCCTGCCACACCTGCCACGCCGGCGCGTCATCCGACGCCCGCGGCGCCCGGAACCCGTCCACATACATCGCCTGCACACGCGCGTTCACGACGAACTTCAGGAAGTTCACACGCGAGATGCGGGCAAGCTGGTGAACCTCGGCCGGTGCACCACGCGGAAGGCCGGACAGCGGCCGGTCCGGGTCGTCCCGCAAATAGTCCCTGATCTCGTCCAGACGCTCACGCTCAGCCCGCCGGAATTCGAGCAGTTCACGGGCCTGATCGGCGGCGGCACTCGCGCTCAACGGCACCCGTCACCACCTCCGATCATCCCCAGAACGCGGCCCGCCCCGACCGCTTCCGCCTCTGCCTCGACTTCGGCAACGCCAGATACGCACGCCTGGCCATCCGCGACAACGTCCCCGCCGCCAACGCGTCGATCTTGCGCTTCGACTCGCGGTGCTCCTTACCGAACGACAACCCCCACGAATTCGGCCGCCGCCGCGCATTGTGCACGTGCTCACGGACCCGCGGATCACCATCGTGCCGGAACACGCCCTCGACGATCTCATCAAGCACCCGCTCAGCGCCGTTCAGCGTGAACTCCTTGCCCCGCGCCCGCATATCCCAAGCAATCGGATGCTGAGGCGCCGCCTTCACACACAGATCACGCCCGAACGCGTCCGCCCACGCGTCCACATACGACTCCCACGGGTGCAAATCCGAGAAGAACGCCACCACGTCGCACCGCTCAAACGCCTGCCGCACCGCCGCATCGATCAGATCGCGGGGCACCTCACCGCCATACCGCTCCGGATCCCACACCCCCAGCGTGAACCACGCACCATCCTCGACACGCGTCGCGATCAACGCCGAATGGTCATCCGACTTCGACCCGTCGAACCCGAGCGTGATCATGTCGCCATCGGCCAGCACAAGCGACCGGTCTGCCAACCGGTCCCACTGCTGCGGCGCCACCCAAGCGTCTTCGGCCGCGACGATCTGGTTCAAATACTTGCGACGAGCCTCGCTCGGCGTCGTCTGAGGGTCCCAGATCTCACCGACCAGCCGGTCAACATCTAGCCACGTCGCATCGCCCCGCGCCGCCCGCAGACCCTCGCGCAGCGACTCCTCATCGTCCAAGCGCGTGTCCGGCGGCGCCTCCACCGCCACGTACAGCACATCACTCGCCCTCGTGCGCCCCTGCACGATCGCCTGATAGGCGTCCCACTCGCGTTCCCCTATGGTGTCCTCACCGGGAACGTGAGCGTTGCACAGCGACAACGCTCGGGCCGCACCGTCACGCGACTTGGCGAGGTTGCCGTCGATCACCTCGGCCATATCATGGCCGGCGTTCGACTTGCGCCAATACTGCGTCTCGTTGCGCAGCGTCAGCGTCGCCCGGCCACCCTCCAACGAGTCCGGCGACGAGGTCACCGCCTCGATGACAGCGCGGCCGCCACGCGCGTAAATGATCTCCTTGTTGATGTCCAGGCCGTACCGGTCGCGGGCCTTCGGGGAGAACAGGCCCGGGAACAGGCGCATCGTCGTGCGGGTCTGGTCACGCGACACCGCCGCGATCTGGATCCACGGCGACGGGTGGATCGTGGCACCGAACCGGCCGTCCGGCAACACCTTGACCCGGCACGGGCCGCACAACTCCACCGCCGCCAGCACCGCACCGAACGGATCCTTGCCCCACCCCTTGCACATGCGGATCGTGCCGCGCCGATACACCCACCGGCCGCGCTCATCGAAGGCGTACCACCACGCCAAGATGTCAAGCTGCTGCTGCGTGAACCGGAACGGCTGACCGGTCTCCGGCCCATCCGGCTGCAGAAGATACTCCTCAACCCACCGGCGGACGGGCTCAACCAGCGTGCGGGGCGGGCGCCCCTCGGGGCCGATGTAGACCCCAGTCATCCCATGCCGTCCAAGATGATCAGCTCTGCGCCGGGGTCGCCCGCGTCGGACGCCGGGCGCTCAACCTCGATGCGCAACCGCCGCCGCGCACCCTCGGTCGTGCCAAGGTCGTTCATCGCGGTCAGGACCGCCTTCATCATCTCCGACGACGGTCGGGCCTTGCCGAGCTGGTCAGACAGCAACCGCGCCAGCAGCTGCGCATACGCCCAGTCGGACGGCTCGAAATACCGCGACTGCCCCGACTCAGCGAGCGACTCATACCAGCGCCGCGCTTCCTCGGCCCACCCCTCCGAAGCAGGCGGCACCTGAAACGCGACCGGGACGACCACCTTGTCCGGCTGCTCAGCCTTCGTACGGTGGCCGGCCCGCTCACTCGACCGCTTGGGGACCGGACCGCCCTTACCGGGAACACCGGGCATGCCCGCCTCCCCTCAGCTTGCACCAGCTACCCCGGCCGTCCGGCCTCTGACGGTCGACGCGGAACTCGGCGAGGGACTTCGTCTGGCCGCACTTCGTGCAGGTCTTCATTTGTGTCTCCTGGGCATGCGAAAGCCCCCGGCTCCAGGAGGTACCGAGGGCTCTCTGACCGCGATGATCAGTCGCGGCTGACGGTCACTCTACATGGTCCCAACGACCTGATGTCTCGGGAAC
>JADGHC010000593.1 GCA_019689655.1 Microbispora sp. | reverse complement strand
TCACCCCCAACGCCGCCGCCCCGAGAGAAAAGAGCTGGTGGCACCAGCTCTTTTTCGGCGTGCGACCGTATTTGCGCTGGTAGAAGCCCTAAATCTCGTGCCACGAGCATTAGCTCCCTGACCAGATCTACCGTGTAAAGCCCGCCGCTCTTTACGCCGTAGATTCAGGCAGCCAGCGGGAGCGCGAGGCGAGCCCGAGCGTGCGGCGTCGCAGCGCGGCGGCCGCGGCCGGGCTCGCTGAGGCCAGCAGGGCACGGGCCCGGGCGGCGTGGCCGGCGACATCGGCCGCACGGCGGGCCTCCAGGCGGGCGCGCTCGGCGCGGCGGGCGGCGAGCTCGTCGGCGACCCGGGTGGCGGCCGCAGCGCGCTGGTGGCTGGGCAGCTGCAGGCCGGGGCGTAGGCGGCCGTCGTCGGTGAGCCAGGCTGCGAGGCGGTGGCGGACCCAGCCGGGTACGTAGCGGGGCATCCCGGCGTAGGGCCACGGTGTGCCGTCGGGGCGGTGGTTGATCATGTGCAGGGCGTCGGCGAGCGTCCCTCCTAGCTGCCATACGGGCCTGAGCAGGCTCCGGACGTGCCGGGCCGAGAGCGCCCGCAGTGTCACGTCCTCGGTGCGGGCGCGGTGCGCGGCCGCGAGCATGTCGCGTCGGGTTGCCGGCGTGACGGTGCGCGGCCACCACCATCGGGTGTCGGGTGAATCGGGCGTCGCCTCGCGCGCGCGCGCGTTGGGCGAGTACTCAGGCCCCCCAGAGGGGGACCTGAGGGGGTCCGAGATTCCTCCACAAGGGCCGAGCGCGGGGGCCTGGCCCTGACCGTCCCGGCGGGCGGGTGCGAGGGGCTCCTGTGCGGCCTCAGCGTGGCGTGTGGCGTCCTCAGCGGCCGCGGGGATGGCGAGGACGTACTCGGCGGCTTCGTTGCCTCTGCCGTCGTCCAGGAGCCCGCAGGCGGTGCCTCGGCGGTACTGGACGGTGGTGCCGGGGGTGACGGTGCCGAGCAGGCCCGTACGGCGCAGCCAGGCGAGCCAGGCGGCGACGGTCGAGCGGGACAGGCCGGTGCGGTCCATGAGCACGGCCCACGTGGGTCGGGTGACCATCTCGGTCCAGTCGGCGTGCCGGGCCAGCACCCACACCACGGCCATGAGGTTGCGGTGGGCGTCGCGGCGCAGGCCTGCGGCGGCGGGGTGGGCCTGGACGGCGCGGACCCAGGCGGCCTGCGAGGGCGCGCGGCGTGAGCCGCGGGGGATGGCGCCGAAGATGGCCAGCCGGCGGGGCGAGAACCACGCCGGTAAGGCGTTCCCGGCCGGGCCTGTGGCACGGCGGCCGCGGGGGTTTCGGGAAGCGGTGAGCCGACGCCCCGGCGTGTCGGATTCAGGGCGTACGAGACTGACCGCCTGGCTGACTGCTATCGTCGTCTCCAGTCGTCATCAGACACGCGAAAGGCGCTCAGCTCACTCCGCCGGCCAAAGCATTGGAGCTGACACCTAAAGCGCGTCGTTATGAAGTTCTCGCTCTGGGAGCGCCCGGCCTTGCCGGGCGTTTCTGTTTTTCCGGCTGGTCTCCTGACCGCAATCACACGGGTGTAGTTCGCCGTACAGCATTCCACGTCCGCGGCGTGTCGCGCCCAGTTGTCGGCTGCGCTGGTGTGGGCGTGTCGCCGAGCGTGGGCGCACCCGTACACACGGGAGGCGATAACGGACATTGCGACGGGTGCGGGCGTCGTGGGCACCCCTCCCGGCCCGTACGGCCGGGAGAGGACCCGCAGCGCCGGCACGCGCGTCACGCGGCCGCTCCGTCAAGCAGCTCGGCCAGCATGTCCCGGTGGGCGGGGAACACCTCACCGCCGTGCGCGGCCAGGTGGAGGAGCAGCGCGGCGTAGCTGTCGGCCTTCACCCAGGCGGCCTGTTTGGCGTCGTCGGCCCCGACGGGGGTGGGCAGGTCGGCGCGGCGGACGGTGCCCAGGTCGACCGCGGCGGGCACGGTCACCATCCACGCCTCATCGCTGGCTCGTGGGTCAGGCACGTACCGAGCCGGCATCACCCGCCAGGGCCTGCGAGTCAGGGCAAGGCCGGTCTCCTCGCGTAGTTCGCGGATCGCCGCGGCCAGCGGGGTCTCGCCGGGGTCGACTTTGCCCCCGGGCAGCGCCCAGCCGTGGCCGTCGCCGCGTTCGATCATCACCAGCCAGCGGCGGCCGTCCTCGTCGGTGGCGGTGACCACGGCGTCGGCGCATAGCTGCTCGCCCCAGTGGCCGAGCTGGTTACGGCCGTAGCGGATGCCGGTCGGGGCGAACGGGTTGAGCGGCCGGCCGTCGATCACCTCGAACGGGATCGCCGCGGCGGCCTGCCGGGGCGCCCAGTCGATGCGGGTCGGGTCGGTTTCCGGGTCGGCCCATCCCTCGGCCACTCCGCGGCCGAGGACGTCGGGATGCGTGTAGTTCCTCATGGTCTGCTCCGGTTCTCGTGATGGGGAGGGTCAGGCGGCCGTGCCGGTGGCGGCGGGGTCCTCGAGGGAGGCGATCCACTCCTCGGCGGCCACGGCCTCGGCGTGGGCGTCGCGGACGACGTCGATCAGGCGCTCGCGCAGGGTCTCCAGCGCGGCCTCGGCCCAGGCGGCAGCCTCCTGGACGTCGGGGGCGGGGCAGGTGCGGCCGAGCTCCAGCAGCCCGCCGACGCCGGCGTGCGGGAGGTAGGCGAGCAGGCGGCCGATCGCCTCGGCCTCAGTCAGCTCCGGAGTGGTGGTCATGCCAGCACCCCGAGCGGCAGCGCGGCGGCGAGGACGACCAGGGCCGCGAGCAGCAGCGGCTCGATGCCGGGGGTGGCCAGCACGGTGGTGCGGACCGGCCCATCGTGGGCGGTCATGTGCCGCAGGTCGGGGGAGATGTGCGGGTCGCGGAAGTGGTGGCGCAGGTCGATCGTCAGGTGCGCGGCCGGTGCGGGGCCGTGCAGGTGACCGAACGAGACGATCTCCACGGTCTGGCTGGGCATCGGGTTCCTCCGTGCATGTGGTTGGTGGTGGGGCGGTTCACTTGCCGGGCCGGTAGCCCCAGGCGGGCACCCAGTGCCGCCAGCGGCGCGGCCGCGGCCCGTAGTGGACGTCCAACACGGCGCGGAACCGCTGGATCGCGGTGGGGTGACTGGAGCCGATCCAGCCGCCGCGCCGGTGCCAGGTGCTCTCGTCGGCGCCGAGGTCGCGCAGCATGGCGGACATGGCCGCGTACCCGTCCATGCCGGCCTGGTTCAGCAGGGTCACGGCGTGCCGGTCGGCGGCGAGTTCCTTGTGGCGCTGCCAGCGGGTGCCGACCAGGTGCGCGATGGCGGACAGGGCGGCGGCCGCGTACCCGGCGAGGAGGGGCCCGTCGGCGGCGATGACGGCGGCCAGGCCCAGGGCGGATAGGCCGCAGACGCGCTCGGCCCAGACGGTGCGGCGCTCGGTGTGGTGCCCGAGGGTGATGTGGGCGAGTTCGTGGGCGACGGTGCCGGCCAGGACGTCGTCGGGGCCGTCCAGGAGGTCGGCGCCGAGGGCGATCTGCGGGGTGCGGTGGCAGTCGGTGCGGACCGCGATGGCGTTGTCCTCCAGGTCCTGGTCGATCAGGACGGCGACGGCGGGCAGGTCTGCGGCGTGGCTCAGGGCCTGGGTCAGGCGTGCGACGTGGCCGGGCGGTATGTAGACGGTCCGCACGGCGGCCGGGTCGAAGGGGAGCAGCGCTCGCATCGGGTGGTGGTCCTTCCTCGGGGTGGGTGTCACGG
>JADGHC010000592.1 GCA_019689655.1 Microbispora sp. | reverse complement strand
TCGGACTGGATGCGCCAACGAATGTCCCGATGACGCAGCTCAGCAGGCACGGATGCCTCTGATGCTGCGCGAGCGATGGAGGCAACCATCCCATGGCCACCTACAACAACGTGCAGCTGAGCAACCCCGACCTGCTGCCGGTCGAGTACGCGGCAGAGGTCATCCGTGACCTGCCGGCCGCGTCCGCGGCCCTGGCTCTGTCGCGGCGGGTCAACATGCCGGCCCGTACCCAGGTCCTGCCGGTCCTGTCGGTCCTGCCCCACGCCTACTGGGTGAGCGGGCAGAGCCAGGACTCCACCGGCCTCAAGCAGACCAGCAAGGCCGAGTGGAAGAACGTCAACCTGATCGTCGACGAGATCGCCGTCCTCGTGCCGATCCCCGACGCCTACATGCAGGACTCGCAGTTTCCTGTTTGGGAGGAGACGCGGCCGCTCATCGTCGAGGCGATCGGCGCCGCGATCGACGCCGCGATCCTGTTCGGCGTGAACAAGCCGGCCGTGTGGACGTCGGCCCCGATCTACCAGGGCTGCCACGCCGCCGGCAACGTGACGCTCTCTACCGCCGGCACTGACCTCGGCCAGGTCGTCGCGCACGCCGCGCGTGACCTGAAGAAGAACGACGGCTACCGGGTGACCGGCTTCGCCTCGGAGCCGGGCCTGCAGTGGGAGCTGGTCGGCCTGCGCAACCAGGACGGCACCCCGATCTACACCAACAGCCTGCCCGGCGCGATCCCCACCGGCCTGTACGGCTTCCCGCTCCGCGAGGTCGAGAACGGCTCGTGGGACTCGGACGAGGCCAAGCTCATCATGGGCGACTGGAGCAAGTCCATCATCGGCGTCCGGCAGGACATCACCTTCACCCGCCACGACTCGGGCGTCATCAACGACGACCAGGGCAAGGTCGTGTTCAACGCGATGCAGCAGGACTCCACCATCTGGCGGGCGGTCATGCGGCTCGCGTGGGCGACCGCCAACCCGGTCAACCGGATTGCCGCCGACCAGACCTCGGCTGGCACTGGCCGGTTCCCGTGGTGGGCGATCCTCAATGCCTCGACCTACGACTACAGCTGACGCTGTGCCCCGGGGCGGGCGACTCCCCGCCCGCCCCGGGTAATCCGAGCATCGGGAGGTTGGATGCGCGTCGTGGCAGTGCTGCACCGGTACGTGCCGGTGCAGAATGCCGGCGCCGAGACGATGGCCCACGCCATGTTGCGGGCGCTCGCGCGCCGGGGCCACGACGTCGACGTCGTGCTGTCCATGCAGGCGGGCGAACCGTACACCGTGGACGGTGTGCACGTCCACCCAGCACGCAGCAAGCGGGACCTGTTCGCGTGGCTGCCGCGCGCTCACGTCCTAGTCAGCCATCTCATGAACTCGCCTCGCGCGGCGTTCTTGGGTAACTGGAACAACATTCCGGTGGCGCTGATCCACCACAACACGTTCCAGCCCACCAAGGATCTGCCGCTCACACCGCAGGCCCGGGTTGACCTGATCGTGGTCAACTCGCAGTGGATGGCCGACGACCTCGCCAACCACTTCCGGGCCCGCGGCCGGCCGCAGCCGCGGACCATCATCGTGCGGCCGATCCCGGACCGGGTCGAGTACGCTACCGAGCCTGGCGACCGGGTGACGTTGGTCAACCTGCGGATGCTGGAGACCGACAGCGACGGTGGCCGGATGGGCAAGGGCGCCGAGGTGTTCTGGGCGCTCGCCAAGCGCATGCCCAGGACGAAGTTCCTCGGCGTCACTGGGGCGTACGGCCGGCAGATGGTCGAGGATCTGCCCAACGTCGAGGTGCTACCACATGTGGCGGCCCACGAGATGCGCGACAAGGTGTACGCCCGCACCCGCGTCCTGCTCGTCCCGTCGAGCTACGAGTCGTGGGGTCGCGTCGCGTCCGAGGCGCTGTGCTCCGGCATTCCGGTCATCGCCACCCCGACGGCCGGGCTGATGGAGAACCTCGGCGACGCAGGCATCTTCGTCGATGCGTCCGACATCGACGGGTGGGTGAAGGCGCTGCGGACGCTGGCCATGCCAAAGCCGTATGAGGCGGCGCGCAAGCGGGCCCTCGCGCGGGCCGAGTGGCAGCAGCGCATCCGCGAAGCCGAGGAACAGGCGTGGTGTGACGAAGTCGAGCGCCTGGCGAGCCGAAGGGCGGTGCTGGCGTGAGGCTGTCGGTCCTGATCCCGTGGCGCAGCAGCGATCCGGCCCGCGTCCGTGGCTGGGATTACTGCCGGAGCCTGTGGGAGAGGCTGCCGGTCGAGCTGTGCGTGGCCGACGACGGCGTAACGGACGGGCCGTTCAGTCTGTCCCGGGCCATCAACCGGGCCCAGCGGCAGGCTACCGGCGACGCCTACGCGATCTTCGGCGCCGATCACATCATCGAGCCGGAGCGGATCGACTGGATTCTCGACCGCCTCGAGCGGCATCCGTGGACCGGCGTATACGCCGGCACTCAAGTCCTGTCGCTCGCCGCGACCACGCTGGTGCTGCGCGGCATGCCGCCAGCGGTAGCCGCTCGCAAGGCGGGCGCCATTCGGATCGGTATGTGTATGGGCGTCGTCGCGGTGCGGGCCGACGCCTGGATCCCGATGGATCCCCGCTTCACCGGCTGGGGCTGCGAGGACACCGCCCACCGGCTGGCGCTGGCCACGCTCTACCCCGACGGCAACCCGGACGGCGAAGGCGACGTGTACGTGGTCTGGCACCCAGACCGGCACGGCACCGAGGATCTGACCCGGCGGAACTACCAGCTGTACCGCGAGTACGAAGAGGCCGCGGCCGAGGGCCGGATGCGTGAGTACCTGCAGGAGGCGTACGGTGTCCGACTTGGCGACCACCGCTGACCTCGAGGCCCGCCTTGGCCGTAGCTTGACCGCGAGCGAGGCAGCCAAGGCGGCCGCGCTGCTGCAGGACGCCTCGGCGCTGATCCGCGCCTACATCCGCCGTGACTTCACGGCCAAGCAGCACGACAAGGTGCGGCTCCGGCCCGTCGGCAACAGGCTGCGGCTGCCGAATCGGCCTGTGAACGCGGTTCACAGTGTCACCGCGATTGGCTGGGCCGGGATGCCCGACCTCGTCCTGCCAATGGGCACATGGGGCTGGGACGGGCTCGATGTCATCGAGCTTGCCCCGCTGTCGTCCGACGTCTGGCTGTCGCTGCCCACTGTGAACCTCGGCGACGAGCTGGCGGACACGTACGAGGTCGACTACGACCACGGCGACAACGTCGTCCCCGACGCCGTGGTGGCGGTGTGCTGCGGCATGGTGCTGCGGGTCCTGCTCGCCCCGAGCCCGGTGGAGGGCATGAGCGCCGAGCGAACCGGCAAGTACAGCTACCAGATGACGCAGCAGACCGACGGCGGATCGGCGGGAGCCTCGGTGCGGCTGCGGGAGACCGACAAGGAGCTGCTGCGCCAGGCCGGCTACGGCCCACGGACCGCCGGGACTGCGGAGGTGGTGCTTTGATCCCCGAGCACCTGTTGCCCCACACGGTGCAGCGCATCCGGCCCGCCACCTCGACCAACGCCTACGGCGACGAGGAGCTGACCTACACCGTCCCGCCCGCGTCGAGTAAGGACATGCGGGCGTGGGTGCAGCAGGAGCGGCCGCAGGAGATCATCACGGACGGTCGGCACGGTGACGTGCGCGAGTGGACGCTCATCGTCAACGACTCCGACGTGATGAGCAAGGACCGGATCGTCTTCGGCGGCCTGGTGTTCGAGGTGGACGGTCCCCCC
>JADGHC010000591.1 GCA_019689655.1 Microbispora sp. | reverse complement strand
CTACCGAGCCGCCGTCCAAGCAAGTGAGCCCACAAGAACCGCATCCACGAAGTCACCAGATTCGGCGGGCTTGACCTTCTGGCCGGGTTGATCAAGAACGTGCACAATTGCCGTCGTGAAGGCGTACGTCGGGGTGACTGACACCAGCTGGTACTGCTATCTGGCGGCACGTCCGGACTTGAGCGAGGTCAACTTCTGGCGGCCCTCCAGTGCCCGGGAGTTCCGCGCGATCGACCATGGCGAGCCGTTCTTCTTCAAGACGCACCACCCGCACAATTGTGTCGTCGGCGGCGGCTTCTTCAGCGGATTCGCGCCCCTGCGAGTCTCTGAGGCATGGGAGTTCTTCGGCGAGGGCAACGGCGCACGCAGCCTTGCGGAGCTGCGCCGGCAGGTCGGCAAATATCGCAGTGCGCCGATGGCGCCCGACGAGGACCCAGTCATCGGCTGCGTCATCATCCGCGACGTCTTCTTCTATCCGGAAGACCGTGTCGCCGGGCCGCCGCCCGATTTCGCCTCCAACATCGTCCAAGGCAAGAGCTACGACCTCGCCACTCACCCGGCCGCCGGTTACTTCTACGAACTGCTGAACCGGGCCGGGATCGGTGGAGATGTCGACTTGTCCGAGCCGTGGCACCGCGACGGACCCGTATTCGGGGATCCCCGTCTGGCACCACGCAGACTCGGGCAGCGGGCGTTTCAGGCCGTTGTTCTGCACGCGTACGGGCGGCGTTGCGCGATCACCGGTGACCGGATCAGACCGGTTCTTCAGGCCGCGCATATCCGCCCGGTCGCAGCGGGCGGCGAGCACCGATTGGACAACGGACTGCTGCTCCGCTCGGACGTACACACGCTCTTCGACCGCGGCTATCTGGCCGTCGATCCCAAGCATCGCTTACTGGTCAGCCCGCGTCTGCGGGAGGAGTTCGGCAACGGCGAGGAGTTCTACCGCCGGGCCGGTCAGCAGATCAACGTCCCGGACCGGCCGAAGGACCGCCCGAACCGGGAGGCCCTAGAGTGGCATCTCGACGAGGTCTTCCTCCGAACGTAAACCCCTGTGAGACGGCTCAACATGCCGCCTCCCCGCAGCCAGCCACACGGGCGCCGTCGCGCCGCTCCGGCCGAACCGCATGAAGCCGACCCGGCTCCATGCAGCCTCTTCGGGACGCCCACACGGCGGCAGCCGAGTCAGGGGATTTCATTGAGCAGCACCTCAGCGGAGTCGGCCGTGGCGGCTGCCCGCAGCCAAGCGGCCAGCCGGTCGAGGTCATTACATTTCCGAATCTTCTCGGAGACGTCCTCGGACACCTCGATACCGCGGGCCGACAAGACCGTCAGGATCGCCTCGGCCTGCCCCTCCACTCTGCCTTCGGCTCTACCTTCAGCCCTACCTTCAGCCCTGCCCTTGGCGATGTTGTCGCGGGCCCAGTCACTCAGGTACTCGTAGGTCTCCGTTTTCAAGTGCTTCTCCAAGTGATCCCAGATCTCCCCGGACAGCGCCGCGCGCACCATGTCGGCGTACATACCCGCCTGATCGCGCTCGAGATTGTGCAACGCCGTGAGCAGGGCTTCGAGGATTTCCGGGCCCTGCGGAGTGTCGGCGTGGTGGATCACCGACAGTACGGCGAGTTCGAGGTCCTCCGCCGCCTGACCGGGGTCGGTGATCACCGGGACCTCGGCCGGTCCGACGACGAGCGGGGCCAGCACCATGCCCGGGTGGCCCAGCACGATGGGGCGGGCGCACCAACGCGCGACCGCTTCGTCGGGCGCGACAACCAGAAGTATGACCGGGCATCTCAACCGGCTGCGCAGGCTGCTGAGGTACAGCGGCCACGACCACACCTTGTCGGAATCACGGTCACGCTGAATCTCCACGATCACCGCGAGGACCGGTTCGGGCTCGTCGTCGGGGCTCTTACGACGGAAGGCTATGACCGAGTCGGCGCGCCGTTCTGCGGGTGTGACCTCGGTGAGGTCGGCCGATTCGAGGCCCGCGTAGTCGTAGTCGGGCAGCTCGACTCCGAGGGACCGCGTGAGCAGGTCGGCGGCGAGGTCCGGTCGTTCGCAGAACAGACGAACGAGCGCTTCGTGTTCGGCGAGTGGCACCGTGTGACCATAATTCGCGCCGAGACCGCCAGTGAGACCGAAACCACTTTATGTAATTAGTTCGTTACTCCAAGCTCCATCCGCCTGCGCGGTCCTCGCGGGGTCGGGCAACTTCGCTCACGAGGCGAAGCTCCCGGGCAGCCGTTCACCCATCTACCGGTCGCCTGGCCATCGGATGAAGCGCGGTGGGACGTGGTCCACCAGCCAGACGCCGTTGGCGCTCACGCGGAACTCATGCCCGGCTCCGTACATCTCCGCCGCATCGACCACGAGCACGACCGGCTTCCCTCTCCGCGCGCCGACACGGGTCGCGGTCTCCCGGTCCGGCGACAGGTGAACGTGGTGGCGGCCCATCGGCCGCAGCCCCTCCACGCGGATTGCCGGCACGTTGCGGGCGACCGTGCCGTGGTAGAGGATCGGGGGCGGCTCGACCACCGGCAGGCCGAGGTCGACCGGCACCGTATGTCCCTGGTTGGCCCGGATCCGATCGCCCTCGATCATGTATCGCCGCTTGTCGTTGCCGGCAACCACCTGCTCCAGCTCGGTACGCGAGATCGGAAAGCCGTGTGCGGCCGCCGCGTCCAGCAGCACGTCGATCCGTACCCATCCGTGCGCGTCGAGTTCGATGCCGATGCGCTCCGGCTGATGCCGCAGATGCTTGGCCAGGTACTTCGACACCCGCACCAGCCGCTGTTCGTCCATCGGCTCCCTCCCGGGCAGCGTCATCACGGGTGGAGATCATCGTACGGTGCCCGGAGCCGGGCGCGGCGCCGGCATCCGCCGCCCGACGGCCGCCAGGCGGTACGCCGAGGATGGGCGGTAGGCTTCGCAGCCTATGGACAGCTTGATCTTGGAGAAGGTCCGCGAGCTCCGCGGACAGGGGAAATCCCCCAAGCAGATCGCCCGTGCCTTGGGCATGTCGCCGGCGATGGTCGCGCCGTACGTCCGGGCGGTGGCCGAGCAGGCGAACACGGACGCCGATGAGCCGGAGCTCGCCGGGTGCTGGATCAACGTGGGCTGGAGCGAAGGGCTCGGCGTACCCGACAGGGACGGCTGGGCCGACGAGGTGCCCGACGACCAGGCGACCGGCGGAATGGTGAGCATCGTGGTCGCGCGCAGGCACGGCTGGGACAAGCTGTCGGTCTGCGGCTACCTGGTCGACGTGTACTGCCTGGGTGTCAAGAACGTCCTGGGCCCCGACGTCGTGAACGAGATCGAGCTGCGCGCCTTCCTGGCGAACTTCTTCAGGATCTATCCCGGCGGCTGGCGGGAGGCGCCGCTCGGCCTGGTCCGGCACCTCGTCTTCGGCGCGGTCGACTACGCGCGCGATCTCGGCTTCGAACCGGCCCCGGAGTTCGCCGCGACCGCCGGTCATATCGGCACGTGGGAAGGGAAGTCCGACATCACGTTCGGCAAGGACGGCAAGCCCTTCTACCTGTCGGGCCCCAACGACGACGTCAGGCATGTGGTGAAGACGCTGGAGCGGCGGGTCGGCCCGCCGCCCAACTTCGACTTCTACGCGCACGTACCCGACTCACCGATCTCCCTGGGCGGCCACCGGCTCGCGTGACCGCTCCGGCCCCCCCCCCCCCCGGCCCCCCCGGGGCGCCGGCCCGCGCCCCCGCCCCGGGCCCCGGG
>JADGHC010000045.1 GCA_019689655.1 Microbispora sp. | reverse complement strand
GGGGCTGACGCAGAGCAGACGGCTCGGGGGCAGGAGAGCGCAGTCGGGGTCGGCTCCGGTAAAGGTGCTTTCCCGAGCAGAAGGAGGCGCTGCCCGGCATATCCGGGCAGGCCGGCGCTCAGTCTGGGATCGCGAAGGTGTACGACCACACGAATCGGCTCGCGGCGTGCACACCCCTGGCGTACTCGACCACCCGGCCCTCGGCGGTGCGGGTGGTACGTCGCACCTCAACGACGGGTTCGCCCGATGGCAGTTCGAGGAGCAGGGCCTCGTGGGCGGTGGGCATCCTGGCGTTGAGGTCTTCGGTGATCTCGTGCGGAGCAAGACCCCTGTCGGTCAGCACGCGGAAGCCGCCGCCCGGGCCGGCGATCCCGGGTGAGGGGTCGACCAGGGGTGATCCCTCGACGTCCTCGACGCGGTAGTAGCTGGTCATGGTGTGGGTGGGGACGCCGTCGCGGGTCATGACGCGCGCTCGCTCGTACACCTGGGTGCCGGGTGGGAGTCCGAGCGCGGCGGCGACATGTTCGTCGGCCTCGACAAGGTTCACTTCTTGCGTCTGGTGGCCCTGCTGACGGGTGATCGACGAGTTCTCGTACTCGTTCTCGTACGCCTCGACCGTGGTGTCCTGCCAGCGGCTGCGCGCGTACCGGTCCGGGCCGAGGCGCCGGATCGGGTACGGCTCGCGCACGTAAGCACCCGAGCCGTGCCGGGTGTCCACCAGCCCTTCGGCCTTGAGCAGCATCAGCGCCTTGCTCGCCGTGCTGCGCGACACGCCGTAACGGTCGGCCAGGTCTCGAACCGAGGGCAGCTTCGCTGCTGGGGGCAGGCGGCCGGCGGCGATGTCGTCTCTCAGGTCGGCCACGATGCGGTGGACCGGTGACTGCTGGTCTGCGTGCATGCGAACCACCCTAGCGAAGTGTCGTAGGCCATTTCCTGACCTGAAGGCGAGATCTTTTGTAGAGTCCCAAGTGTCGTAGGACACTTACGGGCCCGTCCAATCCAGTGCCCCCTCCTGGACGGCCCCTGAGCAGGAGTAGGTCCAGACATGACGAATGGTGGAGCAGTAAGCGCTTCCGGTCCGGCGGTGTTCGCCGGATGGAGGATCATGCACAGCGACGCCGGGCGGTTGTGGGCAAGCAGGGAGCGGCCGTTCCCGGTCGCGGCCGAGGAGGCGGGGGCGTGCCGTACGGTCGACGGCGACGATCTGCGTGAGCTGAGCCGGGCCATCGCGGAGCAGGAGGCCATCGCCGAGCAGGCGGTGCCACGGCGGGAGAACCCGCCCCGGGAAATCGGCCCGGCCGAGCCGGCGCGTACGTGACCGCTTGGCGGTCGAACCCGGTGGAGTCTCCTACGTGGTGTCCGGGGCTGCATCTGCCGCCGGAGCAGCCTGGCTGCGTGCGGCTGGAGTGGCTGCCGGAAACCCGCCGCACCGCGCACGTGCGGGTGGTCCGGCACACGTGCGGCGACTGCCAGGCGGTGACCTACGAGTTGTGCGTGGCCGGTGGGCTGATGTTCATCCGGCGGACCGATCGCACGAAGAGGACGCCGCAGGTCCATGAGACCGAGCGGTTGATCACCTGCCGGGCACGTGCGATGTGGCGAGATCTGCTGCTCGGGTTTGCTCGTTGAGACCGCCCCGCCGATGCGTGATCCGCCGGCGATCGGCGGGGCTGGGCGGCCTCCTCGGCCTGAGGGGGTCACAAAGAGGGGGCCGCCCGTCCAAACCACCCGCCTGCCGCACTTCCCCCATGGCGGCAGGCGGGCCAAGGATCGGCCCGAGGGGGTTCCGCCGTCGAGCGTTCGCCGTTGTCAGCTCACGTGGGTCGGGACAAGGGCAAGCACTGAGAAGTCGCGGGCACCTTGGTCATGCCGACTGGATCCGTGTCCTCTCTTCTGACGGCTGCTGAGCCCGGAGGAACTCGGCGAGCGCCGCGATGCGTCGGAGCGGGGTCAGATCCGGGAGCGGGACCGGGCCGGGGCCAGTCAGGACGGTGACGGCGTGCCGGATGGAGGTGTGCAGGGGCGAGTCCTGGATCACTTCGTCGTGGAGGATCGCCCCGGCTCGTTCGACTGTTACCCGGTGGTGGTTACGCTCCAGCTGCCAGCCGCCGGTGGCGGTCACGGGGTCCAGATGGGCGGCAAACCGGGTTCGTCCGGCGTGCACGGTGATGTGCCGGTGGCGGTCGTCGGCGGAGCGCAGACCGCGCTGCCACAGGCCGGGCCGGTCCAGCCCGGTGCGCGGGGTGCTGCCGAGCACGACGGTGGGGCTGGTGATGCTCGACGTCAGCTCGATCCGCAGGCGCGCGTCCCCGGCGGTGATGTCGGCGCGCTCGGTGAGCGCGGACAGGAACAGGCGGTCGTCGTAGGTGGCCCACAGCTCCACCTGCTGCGGGGTCGTGGCGAAGTAGGCGGTCAGGGCATCGTCCGGCAGGAGGCGGCGCAGGACCGCGAGCATGTGCAGCCACTCGTAACCGAGGACGCCGTAGAAGCGGTCCACGAACCGCCCTTCGGCGATGTCGCCGGTGCGGTCCTTGCTGAAGACGATGCCGATGTGGTCGATCGGGGCGTCGGGCTCAAAGCCGGAGATGAGACTCGTCAGGACGTCCAGGACGCGGGCGTGCCGGTACTGATCTGTGACCACGACCCTGGCGTTGCGGTGGCTGGAGAGCAAAGCCGCGAAAGCGTCGATCTCATGGCCCTGGCAGGCGGGCTTCTCCAGCAGGACGCGGGCATCGGGAGCCTGGCTGAGGATGGAGCGCAGGACCGGGAGGTGATCGGCGGTGGGACAGCAGACCGACCACAGGCCGATGCCGGAGGCGACCGCGGCGGGCAACTCGGCCACGTCGTAGGGGAAGCTCCGGTAGGCCCTCGGCAGGTCCTGGTGCTTGGGGTCGAGGATGGTCAGCGCGGCGCCTTCCGCGGCGAGGATCTCGGCGTGCAGCCGCCCGGCGGCGCCGTATCCGACCACGCAGGCCGAGACATCGGCGAGCGGCCGGGCCGCGGCCGGTCGCGGAGCCTGGGTAGTGGTGAGGTAGGTGTCGTAGTAGGCGTCGTACAGCCCGGCCTCGTGGATGATCCGGTCGACGATGCCGGTGTGGACGCCGGACGGCAGCCGGTCGGCCTGCTCGCACAGTGCGATGGCGGCGATCAGCGTTCCGGCCCGGTAGGCGTCGTATCCCTGGTTGGGGATGGCGTCGGCCTCGAAGAGGTTGAGGGAGCGGCCGTCTCCCAGGAGGGTCACCCGGTTCCCGGAATCCAGCCGGTAACGGCGTCCGACGCCGGGGACCTCCTCCACCCGGTGCCGCGGGTCGGCAAGGAGACTGAAGTCCCGGGTGGCGAACGGCGCGAGGAAGGCGCCGTCGGGCAGCAGTCCAAGGTCGTCCGCGCCGAGGGCGTCCTCGCCCGTGGTGCCGACGACGAGGAACGGTCGGGCCTCGCGCAGGGCCTCGGCGACGGTCCGGTGGGTACGGTGGCCGGTCTCGGCGGCGGCGATGAGCGCGAGCGGGTCGGAGTCGACGACGTGGACCTGGCAGCCCTGAGCCGCCAGCGCCCGGGCCAGGCGGGAGCCGAGCGTGCCGTAGCCGATTACGAGCACCGGTCGTCCCGTCACCTTGACGGCGGGCAGGAGCGCCCGCAGTCGGCGCAGGCAGGAGTCGGCGATCTCCGGGTAGCCGAGGGTGGTCTTCAGTTCGGACCGGGCCAGATTGAACACAGGGACGTCCACTTTGGCGGAGGCGATCCTCTTGAGGCCGGAGACGGTCAACTCCAGCGCTGCGTCGATCCGCCGGGGTGCGTCGGCGCAGCCGTACCCCTGGGCGATGAGACCGCCGTCGTCGATGACCAGTACACGGCGGCCCGCGGCGTGGGCGGCGTCGATGAAGGCGTCCACCCCGGCCAGAGCGCGGGCCAGCTCGTCGGCGTGAGTGTCGGGCGCGTTGACGGCGGTGTTGTCGAGCACCCCGCTGGCGTATCCGCGGTCGAGCAGGGTGGCGTGGACACGGTCGCGGTTACGGGTGCGGTCGCCCTTGGCCAGCGCGTGGATCCACTCGGCGGGTACACCGGCCCGTTCCAGCGCTAGGAGGAAGCCGAGGGTGTTCTCGACGTAGTGGTCGCGGAAGATCACCGCCCAACCCGCCAGTGCCGGTGAAGGCACGGCGTAACGGGCGAGCAGGGGCATGGAGGCGACGATCTCGTCCAGCTCGGCCTGGCTGAACCGGCGGAGCCTGACGGTCAGCCAGTCCGCGACCCGTCGGGCGATCTCGGCTCCGTCCGGCCGGGGGTCGAGCAGGATCTCCATGTACGGCTCGGCTGGCAGGACGTGGCTCAGCGTGTCCGGCCGTTCGGGTGTCGAGCGGCGCCAGCGCAGGACGACGCGGGCACGGTCGCCGCCCGGAGCGGAAAGGGCCAGGCCGTGAGGATCAGGGGCGGTGACCTCCAGCCCATGGGAGGCGGCGAAGCGGGTGACCTCGGCCCATAGATCGGCGGGGTGGATCGGGCCACGCAGCACCTGCCACGCCGGAGCGGATCGCGGGTGCGGGGCGATGTCCGTGGTCATGGTTCCCTTCGGTGGTCGCGCCCGTACGGCGGGCGGGCGGTCAGGTCGTCCAGGAGCGCGTCCGTCTCCGGCAGGTGGCTGAGCATGATGTCGGCGGCGCGGTGCCGCATCAGCCAGAACTTGTCGAGGTCGTCCTGGAAGAGGCCGGGCTTGAGGTAGTGCTGCTTGACGCCGTAGAGGCTGCCGAGCAGCTGCAGCAGGGCGACCCGGCCGCAGGCGCGGATGTCGGCGGCGGGCACGGCCGGGTTGGCGGCGCGGTAGGCGGTGACGAAGGTCCGGGCGGCGTCCTGCCAGTGCGGATCGCCGGTGACTGTGTTCGGGTAGAAGGCCATCCGGCCCAGGTCGTAGGAGAGCAGGAACGGCTCCGGCGGGCGGAAGTCCAGGACGGCCGAGAGCGCGTCCCCGGTGAACAGCAGGTTCACCGGGCTGTAGTCGCCGTGCAGGACCTGCGTGGTGAGTCCCCGGGACAGATCGGCGAGGAGCTCCGGGATCCGCGGGAGCATGGCGCGGCGTTCGGTGAGGGTGTGCTCGGCCTCGACGTCGAACGCGTCGGTGAGGCCGTCGGCGGCCCGCTTGGCGATGATCCCCAGGAGCTCGTCGATGGTCGAGGCCAGTTCTCCCGAGTCGATCGCGCGCCACTTCTCCGCCTCCGGTGAGGGCCCGGCGCTGGCGGGCAGGTCGGCGAAGAGCGCGTGGATGCGGCCTAGCGTGAGCCCGGCCTGCTCGTACTGGGCGGTGTTCATGTCGGTGACGACCCGGCCGGGCATCCACTCCCATACCGAGACGGCGGCAGACGTGGTGGCGTCGATGACCTGCCCGTCGCGGTTGCGCAGCACCGTCGCCGCGGGGATGCCGTGTAGGCGGGCCAGCTCGGACAGCTCCACGGCTTCCGCCTCCAAATGGAGGTCGGCGCCGGGCGGGTAGTTCTTGACGAACACCTCCCGGCCGGCGCAGGCCGCGCGGTAGTTGACGGTGCCCTGTCCGATGGGCAGCTGGACCAGGTCCGCTGCGGCCAGGCCGTACCGGTCGGCCAGGACGGCGGCGATGCGTTCGGTGGGGTTTCCGGACACCTGACGGGTCTCCTCGCTAGATGGGGGTCGTGGCCGCCGGCGGCGTCCGCTGGCTCCCACTCCTGATGATCGGCTCGCCACATCGGCGAGCAGCCTCTGCGCCAGCCGTTCGTACGCTGCGAGGACGGCCTGCCAGCGGTGCGTGCCGTCCGCCGTACGGCGCGACAGGCGAGCGGCCTCCGCCTCGGCCAGTGCCAGTGCGGCTCCCGGACCGGTGCCCGGCGGGTAGAGCCACCGGGCATGACCTGCGGTCATCTCGGCCACGGCGGGCAGATCGGGGGCGATCACGGGTGTGCCGAAGGCGACCGCCGTACCGACCGAGCTGGGATGCAGCACCCGCGTGAAGAACTCCCACGGCCCGTCCGCCCGGTAGGGGCAGAGCGCGGCGTCCGCGGCCCGGTACAGCGCGTGAACGTGCTCCGCGGGGACTCGTTCGAAGTGGAGATGGACACGGTCGACGCCGGTGAGCCCTGCCACATCCTCCCCGCGGGAGGGGCCGACGACGAACAGGTGCGAGGTCCGGGTGCGGGAGGCGAAGGCGCGCACGGTGGCGGCCACGTCCTTGTAGGCGGTGAGGTTGCCCAGCATCAGCACGGAGACCGGAGCCTCGGTGATCCGCGCGGCCAGCTCACGGACCCGCGGCGGGACGGCGGACGTTCCCGCCGTCAGCCCGGCCCACCCGGCGACGGTGACCGGCGCGCGGGTCAGCGTGGCCAGGTGACGGGCGTCGGCGCGGGTGTGGGCGATGACGGCGTCGGCTAGGTCGAGCACGCCATACGCCGCGCGGCGGTCCGCCTCACCCGGCGGTCCACCGTCGATGGGGAACAGGTTGTGCACCGTCCAGACCACCCGCCATCCGGCTCGGCGGAGAGTGGTGAGCCGCGCGAGCATCGCCTCGGCCGCGGCAAGGGTGCGGGTGCCGTCCGCTTCGCGGTACAGGCGCTTGAGACGGTGCAGGTTGACGACGCCCGCGGGCCGACCGTCGAGGTCCTCCAGGCGGGAGGCGAACTCCAGACGGAGCCGGGCGGGCGCATGTCGTTCCAGCTCGGCGAAGTACGGGCTGGGCCAGGCCGGGTAGTCGCTGACCACCACCCACGGCCCGGTCCCCCTCACGATCCCTCCCTGGCGGCCCACCATGCGACGGCGGCCCGGTAGCGAACCAGGCACGCCCGCGGGCTGCGGTCCGCCCCGGTCCACTCCACCGCCACCTCGACCCGCTGGCCGGCCGCGACGCGGCGCGCGACGAGATCGGCGACGGGCTCGGAACCGTCGAATCCCCGGCCGTCGTCGGACAGATGCAGGACGTCGGTCCGCTCGGCCACTCTGGCCAGGGAGGAGGAGACACCCGCGAGCTGCCGGGTGTCCGCCAGCAGCCGCATCCCGGGAGGTGACACGAACGCCCCCGGGACGAGCCAGCCGGGGTGGTGTGGCTCGACGAGCAGCGAAACGGCCGTGGCAGGCGGCTCGTGCCGGGCCCACCCCGCCTGGGGCGGGGTACGGGAGAGCAGACGCAGCCATCCGGCGCCCAGCTCGGCGGCGGCTTCGGCGAGCCGTATCACCTCTCTCCCCGCCCGCAGCCGGATCTCCGGGTCGTCGGCGAGCAGATCCGCGAGATCGGTGTCCGCGGTGACCCCGGTGATCGGCACCGTGTCGGCGGTGATCCGCCGCCACTCCCGCAGGGTGGAGAGCGGATAGGTGACCAACGGGTGTCCGCGGAGTCCTCCACGCAGATGGACGAAGGGGATGCCTTCTGCCGCGGCCCAGCCGAGCAGGGCGGGGACATCGAACCCGCGTACGGAGATGCTGTAGAGACCGACTTCCACCGTGTCAGACCTCCCAGGAGAAGACGACGATCGGTTCGTCCGGGCGTCCGGGCCGTCCCAGCGACTCGATGACGCGGGGTGCGAGATCGCCGGGCACCGTCCGGCACCAGGAGGCGACCAGTGCCGCGTCGAGCCATGCGTTCAGCCAGGCCGTCGTCTCGGCGTACGCGGCCCGGTAGCGGCCGGGGTCGAACGAGGCCAGCTCGTGCATCCCGATCACCGTCCATCCACCGCGGTGGAGTTCCAGCGCCGGCAGTGTGCCGCGCTCCTCCGGGGTGCCGAGCAGCCCCAGCACCCCGCCCCGCCGGATCAGCTCGACGGCCCGCTCCGGTCGGCCTGCGGCGTCGATGACCAGGCCCGCACCGGCGGCCCCCACCTCGCTGACGAACTCCACTCCCGGTGCCCGACCGATGGGAGCGTCCTTCCGGGACGTCAGCACCCGCACCCGGCGGGCGCCTCGCCGCCGGAGCTCGAGCACGCAACCCAGCGCGACCGGCCCGGACCCGGCCACCACCGCGTCCTCCAGGTCGACATCGCCGGGCAGACGGGCCAGCCCCAGCGCCGCCATGAGCTGGAACCGGGCCACTGCCGCGACGTGCAGTGGTGTGCCGGGTGGGGCGGTGACCGTTCCCGCGAGTCGCGGATCGAACGGCGCGCCGTGCGGAACCGGTGCCAGAAGCCATCCGCGTTCCTGCTCGCCGCCGACCGTCATGTATCCGCTGTCTCTGGCGGGGCCCCTTACCGTGGCGGCGAGGCGGCGTCGTTCCGTGCCGGGGCTGAGCACGCTGAACCTTGCGGGTGCCAGGCCGTCCGGGACCGGTACGGCGGGCAGCAGCCGGGCCCGCCCCGCGACCAGCCGGATCCGTGCTCCGTCACCGATCATGGAGACCCTCCAGGTAGGAGGGGAGCTCGGAGAAGCGCCGGATCACGCCGATCGACGGGTCCAGGCCAGCGGGGCGGTCGTCGGCGATTAGGACCGACCGCATGCCGTACGCCGTCGGCGCGACGGCGTCCTTGGCCGGGGTGTCCCCGACGAACAGGATCTCTCCGGCCGGGGGGGCGGCCCCCGCCCCCCCCCCCGCCGCGCCCCCCCGCGGGGGGGGGGGGGCGCCCCCTACTAACTGTTTGTCTCGGGCGGGGGGGCGGGCCGCCTCCACCACTGCCGCGTAGAACGCCGGATGGGGCTTGCGGACGCCGAGCGTGCTCGACAGGACCAGAGCGTCGAAGCAGCCCAGGATTCCGGCCGCGTCGAGGGTACGGCGGCGCACGCTCTCCGAGCGTCGGCTGTCGCAGGCCAGTACGCACACCAGGCCGGAAGCGTGCAGTTCCCGGAGCGTCCGGGCCGCGCTCGGGTCGATCTCCGCGTCCGGCACCTCGGTGAAGACGGCTTCCTCGGCGGCGTCGAGGTCGGGCAGGGCAGCACCGCATCCCTCGGCGGCCCGGTGCAGCTGCTCGGTGAACGGGGTCTGCCTGCCGCTCTCCCGGTCGATCCGGCGTACCCGCCGGGTGACGGCGTCGAAAGTCTCGGCAAACCCCTCCGGGACGACAGTGCCCGAGAGCTTCCGTAGCGCGGCGGCGACCGTGTGACCGTCCGGGTCGGGACCGGGGCGGGCCAGGGTGCCGCCGAAGTCGAGGGCCAGCGCGTGCACATCCGTCACGCCATCGCTCCTCTCCTCGTCGCGAGGTGCTCAATCCGCTCCGCGATCCCCGCAGGTGAGCCCAGCGCCGTGTGGACCGGCATCCGTGCCGTCAGCGTGCGGATCAGCTCCATGCGCCGCCGTGCGGCGGGGCCGTCCTCCAGCAGCCGCAGGACGGCATCGGCGCCGTCGAGGACCCGGTCGAGCAGGTGTCCGCTGGCCCGCAGCCACAGGGTCCGCGCGGTGTGCTCGTCGATCTCCTCCAACGCTTCCACGGTCTCGCCGACCTGGACGGACACCGCCGCCAGCACCGGCACCGGCTCTTCCGACCGGGAAGCCCACCAGGGCCCCAGATCGACCTTCTCGGTGCCCGACGGGGCAAGGCCGAGTTCGGGGAACCAGCGACGAGCCGGCCTCCGCCGTACGAGGAAGGCGGCGGTGCCTCCGTGCACGGTCGTCTCCTCGGCGTCCAGCAGCGCGACGTCCCCGGCCAGCACCCGCCAGCCGCGCGCGACCATCGCGATGGCGGCCAGGGTCTTGCCCACGCCGTGCCCGCCGAGCAGGAGCACCGCGCCCTGGCCGTCCTTGTGGAGGGCCACCGCGTGCGGGCAGAGCGTTCCGTGGCCCAGGTGCAGCATGTGCAGGTGCGCGTTGATCAGTCGTCGGCTGTCGCCCGGCCCGAGGCCGTACGGCAGGGAGAGGTCGGCCTGCGCGTCGACCGGTTCGAGCGGAAGATCCGGGTGGACCCCGGGAAGGTGCGGGGCGATGCGCGGCCAGGAGACGGCGAGCCCGTCATCGGCGGCCACCCGCAGGAGCCGACCCGCGCTGGCCACGGCGAACACCCTCCGGCATGGCGAGGCGCTCACGAAACCCCCAACGGGGACAGCAGGCCGGACAGCGCCTCCCAGACCGGGGCGTGAGGCAAGGTCCGCAGATCGCCGATCCGCAGACGGGCGGCGGACACCCCGCCGAGCAGTTCCCGCGTGACAGAGACGCCACGTCCCGCTGGACGGGGACCGCCGGTCAGACCCAGCAGGTCACTGGTGTGCAGCCGCTGGGCGGGAATGTTCAGGGCGGCCGACTCCTCCGCCCGCAGCGAGTCCACGCGCTCGACCGTGGGAGCCTTGCCATCTGTGGCCGGAGCGACGGCGACGACGGCACCGAGCGGGACCGGTGACGAGCGCTCGCCGTTCAGCAGAGCGCGGTGGTCGGCGGGGCTGAACACGATCCTGCGTCTGCCGGGCCCTGTCCCCGCCGGACCGGTGACGATTTCCTCCGGGAGCGAGACCCGCGTCGGCCAGCCCACCACCGTCCGGTCGGGACCGAGCAGCACGAGGTCGTCGGCGAGGAAGGTCGCGCCGAGCTCGGTGCAGGCCCGGTGGGCGAGCGTCGACTTCCCGCCGCCCTGCCCGGCCAGGAACAGCACCGCCAAGCCGTTCACGGCGACCGCCGACGCGTGCAGCATGCGCCAGCCCGACGCCAGCATCCGCGAAGCGAAGAACACCCGGACCAGCCAGTCCGCCCAGCGGACGCTCGCCTCGTCACCGGTGGGCAGGGCGACGCGGGTGGTGCGGCCTGCCGCGTCGGCCTCGATGACGGCGGTGGCCGCGTCCGGTCGGTAGGCACCCATCACTCGCAGGTAGCCGTCTCCTGCGGCCACCACCGCGAGCCGGGGCCCGCCGTACGGGAAGGCGAGGACGGGCCGGTCCGAGAACACGGCGTCGACCTCGTCCGGCGCGGGCGGGTCGGCCTCCTCCACCATCACCGTCCAGTCCGCTCCCGGCCGGTGCGCCGCCGTCTCGCAGGGCGGCACCATCACGGAGGTCACGTGCTCCAGCGGCTTTCGGCTCTCGGTCACCAAGCGCAACCGGAACCCGCCCAGGAGCAGATCGACGTCGGACTCCATCCATGACTTCCGGAGAGTGCTCATCCGGTCGGTCGGTGGCTCTGAGCGAGGGCCGCCACGTTCGCGGCGATCATCGAGGCTGGTAGACCTGCGGCCCGTCATGAAGGTGGAAGAGACGCGCCGCAGGGGTCTGTCAGGGATCGGTTCCTGCTCGGCCGTCCTCCCGGGCCGCGGCTGCGGCGTCGCCGTACCGGCGTTCATCGCGCGCTCCTTCCTGTTCGTTCGGCAGGTGCTTGAAGCGAACCGCAGTCAGGGCGCGCCGAACATGGGATTTCCGCTCCCGCAGTGGTCAAAGTGATCAAAGATCGTTTTGGTTCGAGTGCCTGTCAGAAACGGTTCTGGCCATTCGCGGTGGAAACGCCGATGCCGGCGACTACGGTCATCTGAGGGGATCGGGAGCGGCCATACCGCGGACACGGTTCGGCCGCAGTGGTCACGGATTCGCCTGGCATGCGGAGGGACCGTCATGGCGCGCGAACGGAATGAGCGACTCGCCGCACTTCTGAAAGAAGCGGGCTGGTCACGGGCACAGGCGGCGAGCGCGTTCACCCGTGTCGCCCAGGAGAACGGCCTGCTCGATTACGCGCACATCGGCCGTTCTCACATCAGCATGTGGGTGGCCGGGACGAAACCGTCAGGCGCGGCACCCGTAATCTTGTGCCAGGCACTGTCCCGTCGCTTGAAACGTGTCGTCACACCGGACGAGCTCGGATTCGCAGTTCCCACCGCACCGGCGCAGGAGGCGCTGGAATGGCGCGTCGACCCTCTGATCGCGTTGACCGACCTGGGGAGAACGGACTTGGACGCAGACCGGCGAAGCCTTCTGACGGGCGCGGTGTACTCGGTGGCCGCTCTGGCGCTGCCCAGTAGGGAATGGTGGGAGACGATGGCCGGCGGGTCCCCCGCACCGGCGCCGGTGAAGCACCAGCGCGTGGGGCGCGGCGACGTGGTCACCGTTCAGGAGCTCACGGCCGCTTTCTCCCGGATCGATCAGCGGCGCGGCGGCGGCCACGGCCGGAAGGCACTGGTGCAGTACCTCCAGTCCGACGTCGCTGGTTTCCTCCACGGCACCTTCACCGACGAGCAGGTACGGCGCGACATGTTCTCCGCGGCCGGGGAACTGGCGTACCTGGCGGGCTGGACGGCGTTCGACAACAGCGAGCACGCTGTGGCCCAGCGGTACTTCATCCAGGCCGTGAAGCTGGCCGCCCGCGCCGGGAACCCGCCGCTAGCCGGTCACGTCCTGCGCGCCATGGCGCACCAGGCCATCGACCTCGGATTCGCCAGACAGGGGCTCGACCTGTCGACGGCCTCCATGGAGGGACAGCGCTACGCCTCGGCCACGCCCCGGGAGCGGGCGCTGCTCGGCGTCGTCCACGCCCGGGCGCTGGCCGCGAACGGCAGGAAGCAGGAAGCGGCTAGGGCCCTGCTGAAGGCCGAGGACGATCTCGCATCGGCGAGCGACGGCACCGAGGAACCCCATCGCACCTTCTTCTTCTCGGAGGCCTCGCTGGCTCACGAGACCGCCTGCACCCTGCGGGACTGCGGCGACAGGAAGGGCGCTATCGAGCAGTTCAAGCGCAGCGTGCGGACCCGAGGCACCGCCTTCCGCCGCACGCACGCCGTGACGCTCGGATACCTGGGAGCCACCCAAATCGCCGAAGGCAGTGTTGAGGAGGCCTGCGCCACCTGGAGCAGCGTCCTGGACACGATGCAGGAGGGCATCCACTCGGGACGGGCGCGGCAGACGGTCGTCGACATGCGTAACCTGCTCTCCCCCTACCGACGCCGGAGGATACCCGCCGTCGCCGAGCTGGACGCGCGAGCCGCCGCCTACCTGGCCCACGTAGATTGATCTCGACACGACGAAGGGATGAGGGAAGCCCATGGCAGAGTCGCTGGAGATCAAGCCCATCGGCGTCGTCGTCGGCGGACGCGCTGAGCCCACCGACGACCACTGGAGCGGGACGGCGATCATCCGCCTAAACCCGGACTTCCCCGCCGAGGTCGTCCAGGGCTTGGAGGAGTTCTCCCACCTGGTGGTCGTCTGGCACTTTCACAAGGCATCACCCGACGACGTCGCCCTGCACGCCCGCAGTCCCCGGAACGACCCCAGGTGGCCGGCCACCGGCACGTTCGTGCACCGCAACCACCGCCGGCCGAACCAGCTCGCGCAGTCCTTCCCCCGGCTGCTGAAGGTCGACGGCCTGGACCTGCACGTGACCGACCTGGACGCGATCGACGGCACCCCCGTCTACGATCTGGCACCGTACTTCAGGGAGATGGGACCCCGCGGCGAGGTGCGCGAGCCCGCCTGGCCGGGCGAGATGCTCAAGGACTACTGGGGCGACCCGCAAGGCTGAGCGCGGGCCGACAGAAGATCTCAACTCAGTAAAGATCAGCACCGACTCTGGGGGATGTCGAATGCTAAACGAGGCCGACTGAGCAACCGGCACACGGCCTCCGGCACGGTGGAGACCGGCGAGAAGGCCGCCGAACTGTTGATCAACGGGGGAGCTGATCATCTCGGCCGCGCGCCAGTAGCTTGAAGGCACCAGAAGCCCGCTCGTGATCGCAGTGAGCGTGACGTACCCGGCCTCTTCGGGTTGATCGGTAGCCAAGGGCGCGGGTGCCCGGACGACGAGCGGCGGGTTCCGGAGGCTGTCTGTCTCTCTGCGGGCCACAACCGTGACATGTGCAATGACAGTTAATGCTGGCGGCCAGTGATCATCGTGGTGACGACTGGCGCGTCGAGGAGGGGTGCCGCCACGTGTTCGGCCACTGCCGAAAGCGTCGTTGCCTGTGAGCTCGGATCACAGCGAAAGTCATTGATTGCCAAGGATTGAGTAGATCGGTTAGCCTTTGGGTCAACAGGTCTCGAACGGGTGAGCGGCATGGGGTGCCGAGGTCCTCATCACCACCTGCAAGAGCAGCTCGCCCACAGGGAAGCGCTCCCGGATGGCTTCGTGATCGATGGCGACAACTGTCGGTAGGTCGTGGAGAACTCGTGCTCTTCGGAGGGGTCACGTCCGACCCAGGGAAATCGTCGGCGGACGGCTACGTAGTCGATTGGCCTCTCGGCCGCCGCTTCGGCAGCTCCGGGCCATCTGTCGGAAGTCACACTGAGAGCCTAGAGAGTCACGTTCGGTCGAGTAGGGGATTCCGTGGCTGATCTGGAGTACGCGTTAGTCGAGCGGCCGCTGATCGAGCAGCTCAAGGGGATGGGCTGGCGGCACCTGGAAGGGGCGTCGCCGGGGGCGCTCATCCCCATGCAGCCGTACAAGTCGGGCCGCACCTCCTTCGTCGAGGTGATCCTCGAAGACGTGCTCCGCGCCGCCCTGCACAAGATCAACCTCGACCCCCAGGGACGCCCGTGGCTGGACGAGGGCCGCATCTCCAACGCGGTGAACCAGCTCACCCGGCTCCCGGCAAGCAACCTGCTGGAGGCCAACAAAGAGGCCACCGAGCTGCTGATCAATGGCCACGTGGTGGAGGGTGTGCCCGGCTGGGAGGGAGGCAAGGGCCGCCGGGTCCACTACATCGACTGGGAGCACCCGGAGAACAACGACTTCACGGTCGTCAACCAGTTCCGGGTCGACATCCCCGGTTCGCAGGGCAACGCGATCGTGCCCGACCTGGTGCTGTTCGTGAACGGCATCCCGCTCGTCGTCATCGAGTGCAAGCAGCCCAAGGTCACCGATCTGACCGTCGCGGTGAACCAGATCCGCGACTACGCCGAGCAGCGCCGCACCGACATCCGTACGGGAAACCAGAAGCTCTTCCACACCGTGCAGCTCACCGTCGTCACCAGCGGTGAGGAGGCCAAGCTCGGCACGTTCACCGCCACGGAGAAGCACTACGTGCCGTGGCGTGATCCGTACCCGCTGACTCCCAAGCAGCTCGCGGCGAGCCTGGGCAAGCCGGAAGACACGCTGAGCCGCCAGGAGATCCTGGTCGGGGCGGTGCTCGACAAGGCCAGGCTGCTCGACATCGTGCACAACTTCGTGACGTTCATGACCACCGAACGGGGCACGGTCATCAAGGCGGCGCCGCGCTACCAGCAGTACCGCGCGGTCAGCAAGACCATAGAGCGGCTGCTGACCGGCAAGACCCGCCTGCAGCACGGCCGGCAGGACCAGCGCGGCGGGATCATCTGGCACACCCAGGGCTCCGGCAAGAGCCTCACCATGACCTTCCTGGTCCGCAAGCTGCGTGCGACGCGGGCGCTCGCGGACACGAAGGTCGTGGTGGTCACCGACCGCGTGCAGCTGCAGAGCCAGCTCCGCGAGACGATGGAGCTCAGCGGCGAGCACGTGGAGGTGGCCACGAGCGCCGCCAGGGCGCAGGCGATCCTGCGCAAGCACGGCCCCGGCGTCGTCTTCGTCATGATCCAGAAGAACCAGGACGCCGCCCGTGGCGCCGACGGCATGGCCGCGGGCACCCCCCTGGGTGAGCTGAACACCGACGAGTCCATCGTCGTGCTGATCGACGAGGCGCACCGCTCCCACACGGCGACGCTCGGCGCGAACCTGCGCGAGGCGCTGCCCAACGCGGCGCGGATCGGGTTCACCGGCACGCCGATCATGACCAGGAACAGCCGGCGGAAGACCAGCGTCGAGCTGTTCGGACCGTTCATCGACAAGTACCGGCTCAAGGACGCCGAGGACGACAAGGTGATCGTGCCGATCGTCTACGAGGTCCGCACGGTCCGCGGCGCGGTGCGGGACGGCCGGGAGCTCGACGACATCTTCGAAGAGGACCTGGAGGGCCTGACCGAGGAGGAACGCGAGCAGCTCCAGCGGCGCTACGCGACCAAGGGCAAGGTCTCGGCCGCCGAGCAGCTGATCGCCGCCAAGGCCAAGAACATCCTGCGGCACTACGTCGAGAAGATCCTGCCCGAGGGCTTCAAGGCGCAGGTGGTGGCCGAGGACCGGGAGGCGACCCTGCGTTACCGGGAGGCGCTGCTGGCGGCCCGCGACGAGCTGGTCGAGGAGATCGAACGGCTGCCGGCCGAGGTGCTGAACACGCCTCCCGACGAGTTGCGCAGGCGCGAGGCCTACCTGGTCAGGGCTGCGCGCCATCTGGACCTGCTCAAGCAGATCGACTTCGTGCCGATCATCTCGGCCGGGGATTCGGAGAACGAGCAGCGGTTCGCCGAGTGGACCGACCCCGAAAAGCAGGCCCAGCGGATCGCCGGCTTCACCAAGCCCTATGCGGAGTCGCCGATCGGGTTCGTCATCGTCAAGTCGATGCTGCTGACCGGGTTCGACGCGCCGATCGAACAGGTGATGTACCTCGACAGGGGGCTGAAGGAGGCAGAGCTCCTGCAGGCCATCGCGCGGGTCAACCGGACCTCCGACGGCAAGGACGTCGGCTACGTCGTCGACTATCACGGCGTCGCGGAGAACCTGCTGCAGGCGCTGCGCCTCTACGCCCGGGAGGACTACGACGGCGACGACGCCGCCGACGTCGAGAACGCCATGCGCGACCCGCAGGACGAGATCCGCAAGCTCGGGCCGCAGCGCGACCGGGTGCGCATGCTGTTCTCCGAGCGGGGCGCGAAGGTGGACGACGTCGAAAGCTGTGTCCAGCTCCTCGCCGACGCCGAGCTGCGCGACAGGTTCAACGTCGAGCTGGCCCGGTTCCTCAAGACCGTCAACGCGGTGCTGCCCGACCCGGCCGCCAAGCCGTACCTGCCGGACGCGAAGCACTTCTCCGTGGTCAAGATGACCGCGAACCGCCGCTACCGGGTGGACGGCGGCGAGTTCAACCCGTCGGCGTACGGCGGGAAGATCCGCGAGCTGATCGACGAGCACGTGGTGTCGCTCGGCATCGAGCAGAAGCTGCCCCCGGTCGCGCTCACCGCACCGGATTTCGCGGAGAAGGTCGAGGCGCTGCCCGGCCCGCGGGCCAAGGCCTCGGAGATGGAGCACGCGATCCGCTACCACATCTCGGTGCACGCCGGAGAGGACCCGCACCGCTACCAACTGCTCAGTGAGCGACTGGAGAAGATCCTCGAAGAGCTCGCCACCGACATCGAGGCGCAGGTGCGCGCGCTGCAGGGACTGCTCACCGAGATCGTCGAGGAGCGGCCGGAGAACCCGCACGGGCTCAGCGACGTGGAGGCCGCCCTGTACGGCGTGCTGCTTGGCGAGACCGCCACCTCCGCCGACGACGCGCAGGACACCGCCCTGGTGGATGTCACCAGGAAGGTGTACGCGCTGGCGATCGAGACCGTGCACCGCACCGACTTCTGGAAGCCGGCCAAGCGCACCGACCAGGAGAAGTTCCGGCGGCGGATCGCCGGGCTGCTGTTCGAGGCCGAGGTGTGCGACGAGGACGATCTGAAGAAGATCTCCAGCCAGCTTCTCGACGTCATCAGGCACAACCGGCAGCGCATCCCCAAGCCCTGACCTGGCATGCTGATGCCCGTGAACGACTTCCCGGGCGTCCTTCGGGTCGGCGACCTCGACATCGCCGTGTCGGTGAGCCCGCGCCGCACGACCGTGCGGCTCACCGTCGAGCGGGACGCCTCGGTCACCGCGGTCGTCCCGCCCCAGGTGTCCGAGGCCGAGCTGGTCAAGGTGGTCGAGGCCAAGCGGCCCTGGCTGTACGGCAAGCTCGCCGAGCGGCGCGAGCTGGGCGAGGCGCGCCCGGCCCGGCAGTACGTCGCCGGCGAGGGCTTTCCGTACCTCGGCCGGTCGTACCGGCTGCGGATCGTGGAGCCCGGACGCGAGGTGCGGCTGATTCGCGGACGGCTGGAGCTGGGCCGGGGCGGGGGAGCGCGGGAGCTGGTGCGCTGGTATCGCCGGGTCGGCGAATCCTGGCTGAAGCGGCGTATCCGGCCGTGGGCGGAGCGGATGGGCGTCGAGGTGACCGGTTTGCGGGTGCTGCCGCTGGGCTACCGCTGGGGGTCCTGCTCGCCGGACGGCAGGGTCAACATCCACTGGGCGACGATGCAGCTGCCGCCGACGCTCATCGACTACGTGCTCGTGCACGAGCTGGCGCACCTGGTACGGCACGACCACAGCGCGGAGTTCTGGCGGCTGGTGGAGCGGGTGCTGCCGGGCTACGAGGACTGCCGGGAGCGCCTGCGCCGGCTCGGCCCCGATCTGTGGCTGCCGGAGGAAGGCCGCTGACGAGGCGGAGCAAGGCCGGGAGGGACGGAGACCCTCATCCTGGGCGAAGCGGCTCCTCTGGCACACCCTGGAGGGTTCCCCGCTCAGGGGTGGGTTCTCGTGACTACCTCGCCGAAGTGCCGGCAATTGAACCACGCGACGCTCTCGGCGTCCCACCCATCCAGGACGAAGCGTGCCGGCCCTTTCTCGATCGGAACGCCCTGCGCCGTCAGGAGCCCGCGGAAGGTGAGGTGCACAGCGTCGTAATCGCGGGCGAGGGCGGCCCAATCCATCAGATGCCGATCGAGGTCGCGTGTGGCGTATCTGTTCACCAACGATTCCACATCGGCGAGACCGTCGATCGTGAAGATCCTCACGTTCCGCGGCTCGAAGAAAAGACGGTATTCGGTCAGTTCAGCGGGGTCGACGGGAACGTAGGAACTCTCGATGGCCGCTTGCCAGGAGCTGCGTCCCCGGTCAACCAGTGACGATGTCCAGAAGACGCCTGGGGGCTTCACGACGACGCGGTCAGTCGTGGGCTGCGAAGGCGCTCCCGTCCCCGTCTGAGCCGTCTGGCGTACGTGAAGGTCACCGAAATGAATTTGCGGCGAAGACGTGACGGCAAGACGGCGTGCGAGCGGGTGCGACTCCAGGACCTCCGCGATGAGGCGGGCCGCGTTAAGCGTACACCGCTCGCCGCCGAGCACCTCTTCCGGTGTGTCGTCGCCCTCGGACAGCCTCAGCGCTGCCAGGACGCACATCTTGTACAGGTCCCAGAAGTCGCGGGACCTGCGCCATTCATCGGCCCACTGCACCCAGTAGGCCGCATTGCGGCCGACCGGTGACCGGAGGAGTTCTGCCAGAGTCTCTTCCACTCACACTGCCTTACCAGGGAGTACAACCAGGTTGCATTCACGCTTCCCCTGTCAGGGTAGTTCTTGTGGCGTTGCTCGGGAGGGACATCCCACAGCGCCTGAACAGTTTTAGAAATCGTCCTTGAGTAGGTCGACAGTGACGCGTACACGAGGTTGGGCGCTGGTACAGGTGACGCTTGCTGTGACGTTGATGTTACCTGGGACGTGACCCGAATTATGGGGTTGGTTGACCTGTAGAACGCAGGTGCAGGAGGGGCAGGCGGCCTCGGCTGACATATCCGAGGAAACGGTGGCGGGACTCAATGGAGTTAGAACGACACCATCGTCGCCGCCACCTGGTGAAACGGTTGCCGCCTGAGCTGCGCCGGATGCCATAACCATGACAATCGCGGAGAGGAGAACTGACGCCAGTCGCAAGAGTGCGGTGAGATGAGAACGATGATGAGACATCGCGTACCCCTCCTTGCGCCTTTTGGATTCCTTCGGAGGTTAACGTGACAGACATCTTGACAATAGTCAATTATCTATGTGTCAACTGTCCATCACTATAGGTGACTCAACTTTCTGTTTCGGCAGCTCATGGCCGGTTCGCGCCGGGCCCAAAGGGGTGCACGCATCCTGAGACGGATGAGTGGTCCGGCATGTAATCGCGGCCCGCGATTCCCGTCGGTATTTGTGCGAGCACATCTCGTCTTGAGGCGGGTTCGGCGGTCCGGAGCCGCTTCAGCCGATTTCAAGGGACCCAACGTGGTTCCGCGCCGAGGTTCACCTTCACGACAGGGATCACCTCGATTGGCAGCTCAGCCCGCGGCCCTTTCCGTCGTATTCCGGCTGACCTCCGAGTAGAGTCCAGGCGTTGATCTTCCTCACACGCTCGGAGGTATGGTGTCTGACCGTACGGTGATCCTCGGCCGGTACGAGTTGGACCCCGTGCACCTCGGCAGGGGTGCCATGGGAACGGTGTGGGGTGGTCACGACAGGGTCCTCG
>JADGHC010000590.1 GCA_019689655.1 Microbispora sp. | reverse complement strand
CACCCCCGCGGGCCCGCCCCATTTGTGCGCGCTCGCGGTGAGGACCGACCACCCCTCGGGGATCGGCAGGCGGCCCGCGGACTGGGCGGCGTCGACCAGCAGCGGCACGCCCGCCTCCCGGCAGGCCCGCGCCGCCTCCTCGACCGGCTGGAGGGTCCCCACCTCGTGGTTGGCCGTCTGCAGGCACGCCAGGGCCGTGCCGGGCCGCGCGACGGCCTCGGCGAACGCGGCGGCGTCCACCCGGCCGGTACGGCTCACGCCGATCAGCTCCACCTCGCCGCCGGCCCGCTCGTGGAACTCGCCGGCGTGCAGGACGCTGGAGTGCTCGACGGCGCTCGCCACCAGGCGGGTCCCGGCCCGGCGGCGGCCCGCCAGCGTGCCGAGCACCCCCAGGTGGACGGCCTGCGTCCCCGAGGAGGTGAACGACACCTCGTCGGGCCGGGCGCCGATCAGTTCGGCTACCTCTGCCCGCGCGCGCTCCAGTAACATCTGGGCGCGGCGCGCCGTGCCGTACAGGCGAGCGGGATCGGCCCAGCCGGCGTCGATCACCGCCAGCAGGGCGTCACGGGCAGCGGGATGGAGAGGTTCGGTCGAAGCCGCGTCCAAGTAGGCCACAGTTAGGACATTAACGGGGGCTGCTCAGGGGGGCGGCGCCGGTCCGCGCTAATGTGTCCCCCAGCGTGAACTCAACCAAGTAAAGGGCGGACCGCCCAGAATGCTGGCGCTGGTCTCACCCGAGGGTCAATTGGAAAAACCGCCCAGGAGAGGGTCTCTTGGGCTTCATCTGTGGGGTAGGCGATCCGTGAGTCCGACCCGCCGTACGACACGGCGACCGTGGGCACGCCGCCGGTTGCCCGGAGCCGCCGCCCTGGCGCTGCTGGTGGCGTCCGGGACGGCGTGTAGCAACCAGGCGATCGATCAGTGGTCCCGTGCAGGCATGCCGGAAGGTGTCACCAAGCAGGCCGGCATCATCCAGACCCTCTGGAACGGGAGCTGGATCGCGGCTCTCGCCACCGGTGTGGTCGTCTGGGGCCTGATCATCTGGGCGTGCATCTTCCACCGCAAGAAGAAGAACAGCCCCGATCAGCTGCCTCCGCAGGTGCGCTACAACCTGCCGATCGAGATCCTCTACACGGTGGTCCCGGTCATCATGGTGGCGGTCTTCTTCTACTTCACGGCCCGTGACGAGACCGAGATCACGCGGATCACCAAGACCGCCCCGGTCAAGGTGAACGTCGAGGGTTACCAGTGGAGCTGGCGCTTCACCACCGAGTACCAGGGCCAGAAGGTCGTGGTCGCGGGTGTGCCGGTGGACCTCAGCAAGCAGAGCGCGGAGAACCCGCAGGGCCCGCAGCTCGTCCTGCCGGTCAACACCCAGGTGCAGTTCGACCTGCACTCGCCCGACGTCATCCACTCGTTCTGGGTGCCGGCGTTCCTGTTCAAGCAGGACGTCTTCCCGGGCAACGTGCACAACACCTTCCAGATCACGACGCTCAACAAGACGGGCGTCTTCATCGGCCGATGCGCCGAGCTGTGCGGCAGTGACCACAGCAAGATGCTGTTCTCCGTGAAGCTCGTCCCGCAGGCCGAGTTCGACCAGTACATCAAGAGCCAGGCGGGGAGTGCGCAGTGACCGCCATCCAGGAGCCGGCCGCCATCGTCGCGCGGCCGTACCGCAAGGGCACGGTCATCGCCAAGTGGCTGTCCTCGACCGACCACAAGGTGATCGGGCACCTCTACCTGATCACGTCGTTCGTGTTCTTCCTCATCGGCGGCCTCATGGCGCTGGTGATGCGAGCCGAGCTCGCACACCCGGGCCTGCAGATCGTGACCAACGAGCAGTTCAACCAGCTGTTCACGATGCACGGCACGATCATGCTGCTGATGTTCGCGACGCCGCTGTTCGCCGGCTTCGCCAACGAGCTGATGCCGCTGCAGATCGGCGCGCCCGACGTGGCGTTCCCCCGCCTGAACATGGTCAGCTACTGGCTCTACCTGTTCGGTAGCACCATCGCCGTCGCCGGCTTCTTCACCCCGGGCGGTTCCGCGTCGTTCGGCTGGACCGCGTACGCGCCGCTGTCGAACGCGGTGACCTCGCCCGGTCTCGGCAGCGACCTGTGGGTCCTGGGCCTGGCGATGTCCGGTCTCGGCACCATCCTCGGCGCGGTGAACTTCATCACCACGATCCTCACCATGCGGGCGCCGGGCATGACGATGTTCCGGATGCCGATCTTCACCTGGAACATCCTGCTGACCAGCATCCTGGTGCTGCTGGCCTTCCCGGTGCTGGCGGCCGCGCTGCTCGCCCTGGAGGCCGACCGCAAGCTGGGCGCGCACATCTTCGACTCGCCCACCGGCGGGCCGATGCTGTGGCAGCACCTGTTCTGGTTCTTCGGCCACCCCGAGGTCTACATCATCGCGCTGCCGTTCTTCGGCATCATCACCGAGATCCTGCCGGTCTTCAGCCGTAAGCCGATCTTCGGCTACATCGGCCTGGTCGGCGCGACCATCGCCATCGCGGGCCTGTCGGTCACCGTGTGGGCCCACCACATGTTCGTCACCGGCCAGGTGCTGCTGCCGTTCTTCTCGTTCATGACGTTCCTGATCGCCGTGCCGACCGGTGTGAAGTTCTTCAACTGGATCGGCACGATGTGGCGGGGACACCTGTCGTTCGAGTCGCCGATGCTGTTCGCGGTCGGCTTCCTGGTGACCTTCCTGTTCGGCGGCCTGACCGGCGTCATCCTGGCGTCGCCCCCGCTGGACTTCCACGTCAGCGACACCTACTTCGTCGTCGCGCACTTCCACTACGTGCTCTTCGGCACCGTGGTGTTCGCGATGTTCGCGGGCTTCTACTTCTGGTGGCCCAAGTTCACCGGCAAGATGCTCAACGACCGCATCGGCAAGGTCCACTTCTGGTTGCTCTTCTTCGGCTTCCACACGACCTTCCTGGTGCAGCACTGGCTGGGCGTCATCGGCTTCCCCCGGCGGTACGCCGACTACTCGGCCAGCGACGGCTTCACCGACCTGAACATGATCTCCTCCGCCGGCGCGCTGCTGCTGGGCCTGTCCACCCTGCCGTTCCTCTACAACGTCTGGGTGACCTGGCGGAAGGCGCCCAAGGTCACGGTGGACGACCCGTGGGGCTTCGGCGGCTCGCTCGAGTGGGCGACCTCCTGCCCGCCGCCGCGGCACAACTTCCTGCAGCTGCCGCGGATCCGGTCTGAGCGTCCGGCGTTCGACCTCAAGTACCCGCACATCACCGCCAAGGCCGAGCTGGTGGAGGAGGCCTGATGAAGATCCAGGGATGGATGTTCCTGCTCTGTGGCGTCTTCTTCGCCGCCGCGGACGTGGTCTACTGGTTCTGGTCGAAGGAGCCGACCGGTACCACCGCCATGGCGATCTCCGTCGGCCTGGCCTTCATGATCGGCTACTACCTGCTGTTCACCGCGCGCCGCATCGGCGACCAGCCGGAGGACAACAAGGAGGCCGAGATCAGCGACGGCGCGGGCGAGCTCGGCTTCTACAGCCCGCACAGCTGGTGGCCGCTGTTCGTGTGCCTGTCGGCCGCGCTCACGTTCTTCGGCTTCGCCATCGGCTGGTGGCTGTTCTTCATCGGCCTGTTCGCCACGATCATGAGCATGATCGGGTTCGTGTTCCAGTACTACCGGGGCAATTTCTCGCACTGATCGCGTGAACCCCGGCGGGGGGGGGGGCGGCGCCCCACCCCCCCCGCCCCCCCCCGGGTTTTGGGC
>JADGHC010000589.1 GCA_019689655.1 Microbispora sp. | reverse complement strand
GCCGGGCCAGGGGGACATGACGATCCATCCGTCGACCAGCTCGTACCGCGCGTCCCTGGGCATGCGATCCAGGTCGGCGATCGTGTACGGACCGTGGTGATAGGAGTGCTCTCTGTCATCATAGGCGACGCTCATTCCGCCTCCTCCACCCCGGATTCCCACCAGTCACGACTCAGCGTAACCCAGCATGCGCACAAGGGCCGGGCGTCGCCGGCAAGCGCAAAAGGGCACCCCGGCGCTCGCCCGGGGTGCCCTGGTTCTCCCTCCGAGAGGGGTGCCCTGCGGCTGGTCAGAGGCGCTCGATGATCGTGACGTTGGCCTGGCCGCCGCCCTCGCACATCGTCTGCAGGCCGTACCGCCCGCCGGTGCGCTCCAGCTCGTACAGGAGCTTGGTCATGAGGATCGCGCCGGTGCCGCCCAGCGGATGCCCCAGTGCGATGGCGCCGCCGTTGGGGTTGGTCCGGGCCGGATCGGCCCCGATCTCCTTGAGCCAGGCCAGCGGCACCGGGGCGAAGGCCTCGTTGATCTCGATGACGTCGATGTCGTCGATCGAAAGGCCCGCCTTGGCCAGCGCCTTGCGGGTGGCCGGGATCGGCGCCGTCAGCATGTAGACCGGGTCGTCGCCGGCCAGTGCCAGCGTGACGATCCGGGCGCGCGGCACCAGGCCGTGGTCGCGCACCGCCTGCTCGGAGGCGATCAGCAGCGCGCCGGAGCCGTCGGAGATCTGCGAGGAGGTGGCGGCGGTGATCCGGCCGCCCTCGCGCAGGGTCTTCAGCGCGGCCATCTTCTCCAGCGTGGTGTCCGGCCGGGGACCCTCGTCGTCCTCGACGCCGTTGATCGGCGCGATCTGGTCCTTGAAGTAGCCGTTCGCGATCGCCTTGGCGGCCCGCTGGTGGCTCTCGTAGGCGTAGCGCTCCAGCTCGTCGCGCTCCAGGCCCCACTTCTCGCACATCAGCTCCGCGCCACGGAACTGGGAGATCTCCTGCTTGCCGTACCGTTCGACCCACTTGTCGCCGAACGGGAACGGCATGCCCTTCTCCAGGGCCGCCGAGACGCTCGATCCCAACGGGACGATCGACATCGACTCGACGCCGGCCGCGACGACCAGGTCCTGCGTGCCCGACAGCACGGCCTGCGCGGCGAAGTGGATGGCCTGCTGCGACGAGCCGCACTGCCGGTCGATCGTGACTCCGGGCACGGTCTCCGGGAGGCCCGCGCTGAGCCACGCGTTGCGCGCGATGTCCATGGACTGCGGACCGAACTGCATCACGCAGCCCATGATCACGTCGTCGACGGCGGCCGGGTCGACGCCGGTGCGCTCCACGAGCGCGGAGAGAGTGTGGGCGGCCAGGTCGACCGGATGGACCGTGGAGAGCCCGCCCTTCTTCTTGCCGACCGGCGTGCGGACCGCCCCGACGATGTACGCCTCTGCCACAGTGCCTCCATAGGAAACCGAGCAATGTTCGGTTATTGAAAGGTTACATCAGAACTTTCGTCGGCGGAGGCGACGTTTGGGCAAGATTCAGGCGTAACGTCCGGGTAGTACGTCTTCTGCCGCGACGAGCTGGAAACCCCGGCTGTCGGCCGCGATCCCGCGCAGCCCGTTCGCGAGCGCGAGCGCCACCGCCGCCCGCCCGAGCAGCGCCTTGTTCGTCTCCGTCGCCTCGTCGGGGACGTCCGCCTCGTCGGCGGCGTCGGTCCCGCCGGGGGCGTCGGCGACGTCCGCCTGCGGCGCGTCCGGGCCGCCGGCCTCCTCCGCACCGGGACCCAAGTCCTCCGCCTGGTCAGCGGGGGCCCCGGAGGGCTCGGCGGTCTCGCCCTTCGCCTCCTCCGTACGCACCGGAGAGACCCGGGCGATGGCGATGTCCGTGAGGTACGGCCAGCGGATCTGGGCGGCGGGCGGCATGCGGTGCCCTTCCTCGATCGTCACCAGCACGTCGGCACCGGCGTAGACGTCGGCCACCCTGCCACGGCGGACCTGAACGTGGACGACGCCCTCGACCAGCTCGCTCTCCGGCCACCTCTCGGTGTCCACGGCGTCGGCGTGGCGCAGCGCCTCGGACAGGATCGGCAGGATCTCCCTGGACTCCGGCGCGGACGGCAGATAGACCACCGGATCTCCGCCGTCCTCCGCCGGGTCGACCGGCTCCCCCCGGCACAGCGACCATCCGCCCAGGCGGTACGCGATGCCTTCGGCCAGGCTCTTGTCGAAGAAGTCCACCGGCAGCGGGCCCTCGGCGGCGATCCGGCAGGCCCAGAGCCGGTTCTCGCCGGGCAGGCCGAGCTTGGCGAGGATGTCACCGGTCAGCTCGATGGGCGGCTCGATGCGCGACCCGCCCGCGAGGATGGCGTCGCCGTCGATCCTCGCGTCGGGGTCGGCGAGTTGCGCGACCGCCAGCAGAGTCTTCGGATCCGGCCGGGCGGGCAACAGCACCGTGGGTCCCGTGCGCAGCCGACCGGGCAGCAGGAGATTCGAAAACCAACCCACAAGCCCTCCTCATGATCGGTCGAAGAGACCATAACCGCGACCGCCACCGGCCACGAGCCGTTCCGGTCAAGGCGCCTGGAATCAGGACTTCGACTTCGCGAGCCGTGACCCCGTCATGAGGGCATAGACGATGACATTGTCGACGTAGTGTCCGGTCACCCGGTTGTAAGTCCCGCCACAGGTGATCAGCCGGAGCTCGGCGTCGTCGGCGTGTCCGTACACGCGGTCGGTGGGGAACGTCTCCTTGTTCGCCTGCTCGACGCCGCCCACGGTGAAGACGGCGACGGTCCCGTCGAGGCGGTACACCTCGATCTTGTCGCCGTACTGCAGTTCATGCAGGCGGGCGAAGACGGCGCTGCGCGTGGTCGTGTCCTTGTGGCCGAGCATGACGGCCGGGCCCGCCTCACCCGGCGTCGGCCCGCCGCGATACCAGCCGACCAGGTTCGGGTTGTTGATCGGGGGTGTCTGGATCGCGCCGTTGCGATCGAGGCCGACCGATTTGATCGGTGCGTTGACGCCGATCTTGGGGATGACCAGGCGCTTGGGCGTGGACGGCTGCATCGCGGGAGCCGGCGGGATCTTCGGGAGCGGTGGCGGCGCGGTGGCGACCGCCTGCGTCAGCGGCTGCCCGGGGCCGCCGGGCCCCACGGAGGGGGCGAGCCCGCCTTGCGGGGCCGCGACCTTCAACGTCGAACGAGCCGGTGCCGTGTACTCGTCGGGGTTGCTCACGATCATCACGACGCCCACGAGCACGATGACCAGGCCCACGATGGCCGCCGAGATCAGCACCCGCCGGATGGCCTGCGTGCTGTCGCCGGAAGGCGCCTCCTCCGGCTGCGGTTGCGGCACCGGTTGCACCGGCTGTATCTGGGAGATCACGACCGGCTGCAAGACCGGCTGGCCGTAGACCGGCTGCGGCGGGTAGCCCTGCCCACCGGGCCCGAGAGGCACACCGTACGGCTGGCCCGGCGGGTACTGCCCAGGTGGCGGGGTGGTCATGATGCGTCCTACTGCTTCACCGGGCGCCGCCGGGTCCGAAGCACGAGCCCGCCGGCCGCCGCCGCCAGCAGCAACGCGGTGCCGGTGACGAGGAAGAGACGGGCGTCGGGGCCCGCGTCGCCGCCGCCGCCGGTGGCCGCGCCGCCTCCGGGCGTGTTCTCGATCTGCGCGGACTTCGTCTTCTTCTTGGACGGATTGGATGACGCGTACACCGTCTCATACACCGTGCGGGTGCCGCGCGGCGTGGGCGAGGCGCTCGGGGAGGGGG
>JADGHC010000588.1 GCA_019689655.1 Microbispora sp. | reverse complement strand
CCTGGCCGTGGTGTCTCGTGGGCTGGGTGATGTGTATAATTGCGGCGTTTTGTGGTGGTTTGTCTGCTGTCACGGGGGTGTCACGGAGGGGGTGTCACGGGGTGTCACAGGGCCGCTGACCTGTAGTTCTCTGCCTGTCACGGCCGGTGTGACACCCCCGGCCCCTGTCACGGGCGCTGCTCCGGGATCGCGCCCGCGCCGACGCGACCCCGGATGATCTTGGGTTAGGCGGCTTCCAGGACCCGGACCCGATACGGCTTGTCGCTGTCGGGGTCGTACTCCAGCGCGCCCGAGGCCACGCGCGCCTTGATCTGCTTCATCAGCCAGCCCCGGCCGAAGCCGGTCGCGGTCAGGACGCCGCCGAGGTCGCGCGGCGCGAAGGGCCGGCCGTCGCCGAACCCCGCGAGCGCCCGGTCCAGGACGAGCTGGGCGTTCTTACGGCGCTCCTCGTCGGTCGCGCCAAGGTCCGGCGCCGGGCCGCCGAGGGGAATGTCCGGGGCCTCGGGCAGCTCGGCGTCGGGGCTCACCGGATTCGCCGCGTCGTGCGCGTCGAGTTCCGGGTCGGGCTTGAGGTACTCGCTGATCACGGCGGTCTCCTTCGTCTCGTCTGCGGCGGCCGGGCCGCCGGCCGCAGGCGTGGTCTTGGTGAGGGCCTTGGTCGCGGCCTCGATCCGTGCGAGCAGCTTCGCCGTGATCGGGTCAACCGGCCGGGCCGAGGCCGGGTACTGCTCGCAGTGCGCGCGGAAGTTGGCGACGCGGGCCTCGTTGTCCGGTCCCCAGTCGTAGAACCGCATCGGCATCGCGATCTTGTCGCGGGGCACGCCCTGCGCGTCGGCGTACGCCATGCCAGGCTGATTGGCCCGCCACTGCTGCGGCGCGGCCCCTGCGGCCTCCTGCTCGTCGGTAAGGCCCCACCCGGCGTCGTGCGCCGACTCGACCCCGCCGCAGATCTTCCCGCCGCCCTGGCCCTTGACGATCGTCGGCATCTGCGTGTGGTCGGCACGCTGGAGCGACCAGGCAAACCCACCGCCCGCGCTCCGCAGCATCCGGGCGAGATTGATGAACTCCTCCATGTCGATGAACCGGAAGATGTCGGCGGCCTCCTCCAGCCACACCTCCAGGTAGGTGAAGCCCTTGCCTTCCTGCCAGGCGATCAGCCCCGCCTCGCCCATCGCCTCCAGACGCTCCTCGGCCCACTCGGGCAGCCACGTCGAGAAAAACTCGCGAGCGATGGACTTCTCCGTGATGGCGGCGTGCAGCGCTGTCCGCGCCGGGGCTATCGTCTGGTCCTTCTTCGTGATGTCGATGACGATGAGCGCGCCGTCGGTGCGGGTGATGAACTCCCCCCAGATCGACCACGCGATGCCCGACGTCTTGGCGGCGCCGGTCATGCCCATGACCTGCAGGTGCTGGCCGACGATGCCCAGGCCGAACGTGCTGCCGTCCTGGAAGGTCGCCACCTGGAGCGGCCTGGCGACGCTCGCGCCGACGGCCGACGGGCCGGGCCAGGGGATCGGGTCGTCAAGGATCAGCGGGTTGGACAGCGTCACCGTGGGAGCCCCGGCATTGTGCCTGTTCACCGTCGCCGTCAGCGAGCCGACGGGAAGGCCGTGCTGGGCCTCGATCCCGGCCAGCGCCCGCTGGAGGTCGTCGGTGGTGTTGCCGTTGCCGAGCTGCACCGTGCCCGTGATCGCGGTCGGGGAGACCCTGATGTTGCGTACGGCCTCGACCTGCACCTTGTCCTGGCCGTCGGTGAACAGCCTCTTGAAGAGAGCGGCCGGGCCGCCGTTGACGGCGTACATCGTGCCGTCGGGGTCCACCTTCGGGCGGATGATGTTGCGGATGTTCCACGCGGCGGCGAGCGTGCCGCCCGCCCAGATCCACAGGTCGATCACCGGGCGGGACGTCGGGCCGGTGATGGTCGCGGCCAGCAGGTAGCCGGACGCCGCCGCGGCCGTGCCGGTGGACTGGAGGCGGCCCAGGACGTGACGCCAGCGGGACACCAGCCAGGTCGCGGCGGTCACCACCCCGCCCGACACGGTGAGGCCGGCGGCGGCCCACGGCGACCCACCCCACAGCTCGTGAAGGCCATACGCCGGGATCATGAGGCCCGCGCCGAGCAGCCACGGCGCGGTGTGCGGCGCGACCGCGCGGGCGGCGTTGCCGAGCAGGTCGCCGACGACGCCGCTGCGATAGGTGACCACGCCACCCTCACGCGAGGCGGTCATAACCGCCCTGGTCGCGGTCTTGCTTCCCATTGGTGCGTTCTCCGTTCCGTTCGGGCCGTGGCTTGGCTAGTTGTCGAAGTCGAACGTCCGTTCGGGCGTCCGGTGGTTCTGCAGCAGCGGCGCGTACGCGATCAGGAAGTCGTGCCAGAGCCGGGTCATCTCCACGGCGACGCCCCGCTGGAGGTCGGCGGCCCTGGCGGCGCGGGAGGCGACGCGGCGGGCCCGGAGCTTGTTGTCGTAGCCCAGCAGGAGCACGTTGCCCTGCCCGGTCGCGGAGAGGATGGTCTCGATCTCCAGAGCGGCGGTCTCCAGCTCCATCGCGAAGTCCTTCGCCAGGCGGCGGGACTCGTCGGTGTAGCGCTTGAGCGCGGTCGTGCTCTTGAGCTCGATCGCGGCCAGCTCGGGGATGCGGGTGTTGGGCTCAGCCATTGCGGCGGGTCTCCTTCTGCGTGATGGCGGGCCGCCGGGTGATCAGCCGGGAGGCGACCCAAGCGAGGGACGGGAAGCCAAGCCGGGCGGCCAGGAGGTCCGTCAGGTTGGCGATGAGGGGAGCGGCGACGACGCCCGCGATGAACAGGACGAACGGCGGCCAGCCGAGCAGCAGCCCGACCGGGATGGCGGTCAGCGCCCACAGCGGCGCGGCGAGCAGCCCGATCAGTGCGGTCGGCCGCAGCAGCTCGCGCAGGTCGTGCCAGCGCTTGGGCCACGGACTGCGCTCGGGGGCATCCGTGATCACGTAGATCAACCTCTCTCGGGGCATGTCAGCGCCCCCTTCCGGCGCGGACGGTGAGGGCCAGGGCAGCCATAGCCCCGGACACCCAGGTAGCGAGTGCGTCGGGGGCGACGGTGAGCTGGTCGAGCAGCACGTAGGTGATCCAGGAGAGGAAAGCGGCAAAGCACAGGCGGCCGAGGGCTTTCTCACCGCTGCCGGAGCCGGAGCGGACGCGGGCCTTAGCAGGTCGGGCCATCACTCCGCCCTCCAGTCCAGACGGCACCAGGCCGTCCTGCAGGTCTCGGTGGTGGTCACCTCGTAGGCGTCGGCCAGCTCGGCGACCAGGTGCAGCCCGTGCCCGCCCTCGCCGAGCGGGCGCACGCCCGGGACCAGCGCCGGCCCCTGGTCGGCCACCGCCACGGCGACGGCGCCGGGCTCGGCGTCGACCAGGACCACGAACGTCCCACCCGGGGCACCGGACGCGGAGTGCAGGACGGCGTTGGTGGCCAGCTCGGACACGACCAGGGCGACGTCATCGGCGCGGGGGCAGCCGACGGGCAGGCACCCCGCCGCGAACGCGCGAGCGGCGCTGACACTCTCAGGCAGGCCAGGCAACGCCAGAGCCTGCGTGCGGGTGCGGGTGGCGGGTGTCATGCCGCACCTCGCAGTACCTCGGCAAGCTCGGCGTCCCAGTCGATCCGGGAGGCCTCGGCGCCCATCGGCACCGCCTCGAACGTGCGGGCCAGGAACAGGGTGAGGGTCTCGCGGGGGGCGTGCAGGGCAAGCCCGGCGCCCTCCACCAGCGGGTGCAGGGTGATGGTCACCCAGTCC
>JADGHC010000587.1 GCA_019689655.1 Microbispora sp. | reverse complement strand
CCCGCAGGACGTTGACGGTGACCTGGTAGAGCGCGACGAGGGGCGGGGCGCTGTCCGGGCGGGCCGATATGACGGCCTCGGCGAACTGGTGGGCGGCCCAGCGGGTGAGTTCCTCCACCAGCGCCTCTCGGGTGGTGAAACGGCGGTGGACGGTCGTGCGGGCGACCCCGGCCTCCCTGGCGACCTGCTCCATCGTCGCCGCCGGATTGACGGCGAACAGGCGCTCGGCCGCTTCGAGGATCGTCCGCACCGTCCGCTCGGAGTCGGCCCGCAGCGGACGCTTTCCGTGCTGCGAAGACTGCTGAGCTGGCGTCACCGCCACATGCTACCGGAGGGCTTCAACTGAACCCCTTACTTGCTACATTCATGTAGCAAGTAATACGATCACTGCGTCATCGACGTTGCGTCTAGACGGAGGAATCCGGCATGGACATGGGACTCAAGGGACGTACGGCACTGGTGACGGGTGCCAGCCGTGGAATCGGGCTGGCGACCGTCGCGGCGCTCGCGGCGGAGGGCGTCCGCGTGGTGGCGGCGGCACGGAACATCACCGCGGAGCTGAAGGAGACCGGCGCGATCGCCGTGCCGGTGGACCTCTCGACGCCCGACGGCCCGGCACACCTGGTGGAGCGCGCGGTCGCCGAGCTGGGGGAGGACCTCGACCTGCTGGTCAACAACGTGGGCGGCGGGGACACCGGGGGGAATCCCGTCCGGGGATTTCTCGACTTCGCCGACGACGAATGGCACTCGTGGTTCGAGCTCAACTTCTTCGCCGCCGTCCGTACGACCCGCGCCGCGCTGCCCGGCATCGTGCGCCGCCGCGGCGTGATCGTGAACATCTCCTCGAACGCCGCGCGGGTCCCGCACGCGGGGCCGGTGCCGTACACCACGGCGAAGGCGGCGCTCACCGCGTTCGGCAAGGCCCTGGCGCAGGAGTTCGGGCCGCAGGGGGTGCGGGTGAACACGGTCTCGCCCGGTCCGGCCCGCACCGCGCTGTGGGAGGCGCCCGGCGGCTACGGCGCCGAGCTGGCGGCGGCGCTGGGAATGACACACGAGCAGTTGCTGGCCGGGCTGCCGGCCCAGATGGGCATGACGACGGGCCGGCTGGTCGAACCGGCGGAGGTGGCGGCCCTCGTGACCTACCTCGCCTCACCGCACGCGGCCAGCGTCAACGGCGCCGACCTGGTGATCGACGGGGGAGCGATCAAAACGGTCTGACGCGCGGCCGCCGTGCGCGCGGGGCGCCGGACTCACGGCGCCGGACTCAGGGCGCCGGGAACGTGGAGAGCGTCACGTACGTGATGCGGCCGTCCGCCATCACGAGGGCCACCCGCTGGCCGGGGCGCAGGTGCCGCAGCGGTCCGGCGTCGAACGCCTCGGCGTCGAACGGAATCCGCGTGCCGTCGTCGAGGAAGACCCAGCCCGAGCGTGTCGCGGGGTCGAAGCTCTGCACCGTCGCCTGCACGCGGCCAGCCTACCGCCGCGTACGGAAAATCCTTTGACCGGCTAATTTTCCGGCTGCCAGCATGAGCTTCCATGACCGTGGCGGCACCCAGAAGCGTGTGGCGCGTCCGCGACTTCCGCCGCTACGCCGGGGCCGACGCGATCAGCAAGCTCGGCAGCCAGGTCTCCCTGGTCGCCTTGCCGCTCACCGCGGCGCTCACGCTCCACGCGAGCCCGTTCCAGGTGGGGCTGCTCACCGCCGCGGAGATGGTGGCGTTCCTGCTGGTCGGCCTGCCCGCCGGAGCCTGGGTGGACCGGATGCGGCGCCGTCCCGTCCTGGTCGCCGCCGACGTGATCCGCGCGTCGGCGCTGCTGTCGATCCCGGCCGCGGCCGTGCTCGGCGTGCTCGGCCTCCCCCAGATGTACGTCGTGGCCCTGCTGAACGGGCTGTGCACGGTGTTCTTCGACGTCGCCCATCAGAGCTACCTGCCGTCCATCGTGGGCAGGGAGGACCTCGCCCGCGGGCACGGCACGCTCGCCGCGAACCAGTCGCTCGCCCAGCTCGCCGGCCCGGGTGTCGGCGGCTGGCTGGTGCAGGTGCTCACCGCCCCGGTCGCGGTGGTCGCCGACGCCCTCAGCTACGCGGCGTCCGCGCTGCTGCTGCTCGGCGTACGTGCGGAGGAGGAGCGCGGGGACGGCAGGCCGGGCGGGGGAGAGGGACGCGGCGGGAGACGGCTGTGGCCGGAGATCGCCGAAGGGCTCAGGTTCGTCGCCGGGCATCCGGTCCTGCGCCGGATCGCCGCTGTCGGTGCGCTGACGATGCTGTCGTCCGGCCTGTGGTCGGCCACGGTGCCGCTCTACCTCGTCCGGGAGATCGGCACCAGCCCCGGCACGTACGGCGCGCTGCTGTCGGTCGGCGCGGTGGGCGGGGTGGCCGGAGCCTGGCTCGCCCCACGCGTCACGGCCCGCCTGGGTACGGGCCGGGCCATGTACGCCGCGGCGTGGGCGGCCACGGTGTGTTTCGCCCCGCTCGCGCTGACGGCGGCGGGCCCCCGCCTGCTGATCTTTCCGGTGGCCCTGCTGGCGAGCGGGGTCGTGACCACCGTGTTCGGCGTTGCCCAGGGGGCTTACCGCCAGTCGATCTGCCCGCCGCACCTGCTCGGCCGCCTGAGCGCCACCATGCGGTTCCTGATGTGGGGCGCGATGCCGTTCGGCGGCCTGCTGGCGGGCGCGCTCGGCCAGCTCGCCGGGGTGCGCGTCGCGTTCTGGGCCGCCTGCGGGGCCTACACGCTCTCCCACCTGCCGATCCTGCTCGCACCGCGGATCCGCGAGGTCTCCTAGGGTCCGCGAGGTTCCCGGGGTCGCAGTTTCTCGGGGTTGCGTACGGCGTAGAGCCAGTGATGAGGCCGCCTTCGACGCGGGGATGGTGACGAGGGTGTCGATCCGGCCGTCGAGCCGGGCGATCAGCGCGCCAGACGGTGGCTGGTGTGCCGGGTTCAGCGGGTCACGGTGATCTCCCGCTCCCTGTGTGAAGTGGGGTTGTTTCTGGGGTCCTTGGGGTTCCTGAGGATTGATTCGCGGGCTCCTCTGTAATCCGCCGGGCTTCTTCTGGGATCCGCGGGGTCTATGGGATCTTCTTGGGACCTGTGGGGCCTCCCAGGTATGTCGGCCGACGATCTCCGACCCGGTGAAACCGCCGGGCGTCCGGCGTCGGCCACCGCCGCTTCACGATGGTGGGGCCGGTGACCGCCAAGCATGGTGGTGCGCGGTGGCGAGGCGCTGCTCTCTATCTCGCCGACCCCCGTGGCGTTGATCCCCTCGTGGGTGGCGGCATGGCCGAATGGCATGGAGTCGGCCAGCGTAGCCGGAATGGCGGCGACGGCCGCGGGTGACGGTTCCGCTTGATCAAGAGGAATGTCGCCGGTGCGGTGGAGGTGTTGCGGCTCCGCACCACACGCGGAGGCCAACCACCGTGGCCGCCGGTGCGAGCGCGCAGATGAAGCGCGAGCGGCGGACCTCGATCCCCGGTTGGCAACTTCGCGGCCGATACACCGGCGACGGCGTGGGTCGTGGCTGCCTCCTGACGAGGCCCGTGCTAGTGCCCTCGGCCGACAGCCGCCCGCGTCGCCTGTTTCCTGGCGTGGGGATCACTGCCGGCTTCCCGCCCTCGGCTTCGTGAACCTGTGATTCCAACAAATCGTGTCCTGCGGTTGCGGAGAGTGACAGTCTCGGGAGAGAATTAAAACAGATTTTCGAGTTATGGGCGGGAGGTGTCATGGATATCTTCGACATCGATCCTTGGCACTCTCGTCGTTCGGATGGTGGTGCTGG
>JADGHC010000586.1 GCA_019689655.1 Microbispora sp. | reverse complement strand
GCGGGGGGCGGGTGGTCGGCCCGGGCCAGGGTGCAGGTGCGGGAGATGGGGTCGTAGACCGCGTACAGGCAGGTGGCTCCCTTGATGTCGGAGTCTTCTTCGGCGAAGCGGATGACGAGGGCGTCGAGCTGGGTGAGGACCTCCTCGGGGGCGAGGTCGAGCTCGGCCAGCGTGTGGACGGCGGCGCGCAGCCGGCCCATGGTGGCGGCGGCGTGCAGGCCGTGGCCGGTGACCTCCCCGACGACCAGGGCGACGCGGGCGCCGGACACGGGCAGCACGTCGAACCAGCCGCCGCCCGCGTGGGCGTGGGCGGCGGCGGGCAGGTAGCGGCCGGCGCTCTCCACGGCGGGATACGCGGGCAGATCACGCGGCAGGAGGCTGCGCTGCAGGGCCAGGGCGGTGGCGTGCTCGCGGGTGTAGCGGCGGGCGTTGTCGACGCAGACCGCGGCGCGGGAGGCGAGCTCCTCGGCCAGGGCGAGGTCGTCCTCGCCGAAGGGCTCGGGGCTCCGGTAGCGGGCGAAACCGGCCAGGCCCAGGGTGACTCCGCGGGCCCGCAGCGGCACCATCATGATCGAGTGCATGCCGAACTCGTGGATCTCCGCGACCTTTCGTACGTCGAAGACGGACCACGCGGCGGAGTCCAGGGCCGGCACCAGCAGCGGCTTCCCACTGGCCAGGCAGCGGGCCTGGGGCGTGTCCGAGTCGTAGGCCAGCGCTTCGCCCGCCGGGTAGACGACCTCCGGAGAGTGCTCCTGCAGCGTACGGATTCCCACGCGGCGGGCCAGGACCCGCTCGCCGGCCGGGCCGGGAGCCGGTTCTTCGCCGCGGAGCGTCGTCTCCAGCAGGTCGACGGTGACGATGTCGGCGAGCGCGGGCACGGCCACGTCGGCCAGCTCCTGCGCGGTGCGCGCCACGTCCAGGGTGGTGCCGATGCGGGTGCTGGCCTCGTTCAGCAGAGCCAGCCGTTGCTGGGCCAGGTAACCGCTGGTGATGTCGGTGGCGGCCTGGCAGATCCCGAGGACGCTGCCGGTCGGGTCGGTCAGCCGGAAGCAGGAGTCCGACCACACGTGCTCGTGGTCCGGGTCGCGTGGCGTACGACCGCGCACCGGGAAGCCGAGCACCGGCTCGCCGGTGTCCCGTACGCGGCGCAGCACCGCCTCCAGGCCCTCGACATCTATGTCCGGGACGACGTCGCCGATGCGCCGGCCGATGAGCTGCTCGGCGGGTGCGGCGATATCACGCTCCGCTTCGGCGTTCACGTACAGGTAGCGCAGCTCGGGGTCCATGACGACCACGCTGATCGGGGCTTGGGTGAACAGCGCCTCCAGGACCGCCTGGTCCATCGCCTCGCGTTGCGCCTCATGCGCGTCGACGGCCATGATCATCCAGGCGCGCTCGCCCTCCGTGCACCACACCGCGCGCACGCGCAGCGCCACCAGCACCTCATGCCCGTCGCGGTGCCGCAAGCCCAGCACGCCGTCCCAGCTCTCCGCGTCCGGGGGCTGTTCGAGGGCGGCCTCCGCCGCGTGCCGGTCCTCGTCGGCGGCCAGCAGGTCTACCGCGGGCCGTCCGCAGACCTCGTGCGCCGGGTAGCCGAGAAGGGTCTGCGCCTGCGGGCTCCACAAACAGATCTCGCCCTGGACATCGACCACTACGACGGCTGTGTTCGCTCCCGGAAACCGGCGCCCCGATCCGTTGCCGGGGCTGTCGCCGGTGGCCTTGGGTGCACCCATCGGCACCAACCCCGTCTGGAATCTCTCGCCCCGTACTTCTTCCTCATGCTACCGGCGCGTGACGGGGCGTTTTCGGGGAGTGCCTTCCCCGGGGCGATTCGCCGCTTTCCCTCGACGTACGGCAGATCTTTAAGCCCGGACCCGCAAAGCGATCTTTATGGGGGTGCGGTGAGCCATCATGGCGCATATGGGAGAGCGTGAGAGCCGGGGCTGTGTCTTCTGCGCCATCGTCCGTGGTGAGGCCGAGGCGAGCATTCCGTACGCGGACGATCGCGTTGTGGTGATCATGGATATCGGGGCGGTCACGCCTGGTCATCTTCTCGTGATTCCCCGCGTTCACGCTGCCGGGCTGGAAGATCTGGATGAGGACACGAGCGCGCATGTGTGGCGGATCGGTCACCGCATGGGGCGGGCCCTGCGGCGCTCGGGCCTTCGCTGCGAGGGCGTGAACGTCTTCCTGGCGGACGGCGAAGCCGCTTTTCAGGAGGTTTTCCATTTCCATCTGCACGTGTTCCCTCGATTCGAGGGGGATGGATTCCGGATAGAGGCCGACTGGGGCACGAGGGACCGAAGCCTGCTCGATCGGGAAGCCGAAGCGGTGCGGTCCGGCTTGGCGGCCTTGGGGTACGCCGGGCCGGACACGGATGGCGGAAGCGAGCCGCGCTCTTGATCGTCGATGTCGCGGCAGGCGGACGCGCCTGCCCGCCTGGTCCTATATCGCCCCGGATGAGGTGATCGCGACGAGTTCGACTTCGAAGCCGTCGCCGTTTTCGAGATAGGCCGCGTAGTGCTGCCGGCCGCCGGCGTGGGGATGCAGATCGGGGAACATCAGGCGCCAGCCGTGCCGGGCCGCCTCGGTGGCCAGCTCCTCGACGCGGGCCGGGCTTTCGACGTGGAACGCGAGGTGGTTCAGCCCCGGACGGCACCGATCGTGCCGGTCGGCGGTCAGGGCCGGGGACTGTTCGAGCACGACATAGGTCGGCCCTAGCAGCCAGCTGCGGCCCGTGTCCCAGCTCTGGGAGACGGTGTAGCCTAGCGCCTGCAGCAGCCAGCCGAGGGAGGCGACGGCGCGGTCGAGATCGGGCACCCACAGCTCGACATGGTGCAGCGCGCCGTGCATCGGCCGCGTCATCCGACGACCTCGACCGGCATGCCGTACTCACACCTGCGAGTGCCGATGATCAGTCGTCGGCGGGCCCGGGCGTGCTCCACAGGCGTGCACACTATCGCGAGCGAGCCCGTACGGTGGGCGGCCAAGGGGTGGGATGTGGCCCTTGGCGAGCGGGCGAGGGCAATCGCGGTCCCGCCCCTGCCTCGGCTGGGCTCCGGCCGGAGATGATGCGCGTGATCACCCGGGAGCCGGGACGCCCCGGGCCGGAGGCGACGGACTATAGATTGATCGGCATGACCGGCGAGCATGATGACTCGGTTCAGGCTGCGATCGAGGGAGAGATCCGCCTTCTTGATCCGGAGGTTCGCTCCTCGGCGGTGCTCCTGGATGAGCTCATCGACCCCGAGTTCACCGAGATCGGGGCCTCAGGGCGTCTCTGGGACCGGGACTCAATGATCACCGCGCTTTCGCGAGATCAGGACGCGTCGGCGGCTCCGATCGTGGTGAGCGACATGAAGGGCAGGGTTCTTGCCCCGGGGATCGTCCACCTCACTTATGTCTCGGACGCCGACGGTCGCCGGGCCCGTCGCAGCTCCATATGGCGGCGCTCGGAGCAGGGGTGGCGGCTGTACTTCCATCAGGGGACGCTGAGCGCCGACTAGGGTCGCGTGAGAACGCACGCACGTGGCCGTTACTCCCGCGCCCCACCGGAGACGTCTTCGTCTACCGCGCGCTGCGTGTTCCTCGGCCGTCAGGTTGCATCATCGAAGTGTAAGGATGATCCACTACGCCGAGCCGGACGGATGGAACAGTGAAAACCGTGAACACCCTTCTTAACCTCGATCTTTCACGTGCATGCGGTGGCTGGCTGAGCGGTTCGGCTGGGGTGTGATTTTGGGGTCGTGGTCAGCCTGGTGGCCCGGCTGTCGCGCC
>JADGHC010000585.1 GCA_019689655.1 Microbispora sp. | reverse complement strand
GCGGACACGAAGACGGGGCCCGGCGGTGCCGGGCCCCGTTCGTTCAGCCGTCAGACTCCCCGAATGCGCCGGTGGCTACTCCTGCCACCACTCCGAATCGTCGTCGCTCTTGCTGGAGCTGATCGACTCCACGGCCGGGCTGGTGGACACGGACGGCTTCTTCTCCACGACCGGCGAGGCCGACAGGGCCGGCTTCGGCGGGGCCGCGGTGACGGGCGCCGGCTCCGGGTCCACGCCCGGCAGCGGGGCGCCGCCGAGCAGCTGACGGAGCTGGGCGAGGTGGCTGGTGATGCTGTCACGCTGCCGGGTGAGCTCGTCGACCTGGCGCTGCATCGCCGTACGGGTGCGCTCGGCCTCGGCCTTGGCCTCGCTCACGATCGACTCGGCGCTGGCCTTGGCCTCGGCCACGAGCTGGTCGGCGTTCTTGCGGGCGTTGGCCAGCAGCTGCTTGGCGTGGGCGTCGGCCTCGCGCCGGGTCTGCTCGGCCTGCTGCGTCGCCTTGGCGGCCCGCTGCTCGGCGGTGGCGGCGCGCTGCTCGGCCTCGGCCACCAGCTTCTGGGTGTTGGCCTGGGCGGTGGCGTGCCGCTCGGCCTCCTGCCGCTCGGCCTCCTCGCGGCGGGCGGCGAGCTGGATCTCGAACTCCGCCTCCTCCTGGGCGCGCTTGGCCTCCGACTCCTCCAGGATGCGCTGCGCCTGGGCCCGCATCTCGTCCGCCTGGCGCTTGGCCGTGGTGAGCACCTCGTCGCGCTCGCGCTTGGTCGAGGCCCGCAGCTGGGCGACCTCGCGCTCGGTCGTGGTGCGCAGCTTGGCGATCTCGCGCTCGGCGTCCGCCCGCTTCTCCGCGACCTCGTGGTCGGCGGTGGCGCGGATCTTGGCGACCTCGCGCTCGGTGGTGGCGGTCAGCTCGTCCGCCTCGCGCCTGGCCGTGGCCCGGATCTCCTCCGCGTCGCGCTCGGCGGTGCTGCGCATCTCCTCGGCCTCGCGCGCCGCCAGCGCCCGCTTCTCGGCCGCCTCGTTCTCCGCCGCCGCCCGCAGATCGGCTGCGTCCACCTTGGCGGCGGCGCGGATCTCGTTCGCCTCCGACCTGGCCGCCTGCACCAGCTCGGTGGCCTGCTCCTCCGCAAGCCTGAGCAACTGCTCGATGCGGGCGCCGAGCCCCGAGTACGTCGGCCGCTCCTGCTCCTGCAACTGCCGCTGAGAGTCGGCCAGCTCCCGCTGGAGGGCGGCGATCTGCTCCCTGGCCTGACGCAGTTCGTTGTCGAGGGTCTTCAGGTGGTCGTGGACCTGGTGCCGGTCATAGCCCCGGAGCACCACGTCGAATTCGCGCGATGGGGCGTCCTCGAAGAAGTTGTTGAGCTGGGCGTCGATGTCGGACTGCATGAGGCTCGATCCTGGTTGTCGAGACGGCTACAGGGGGCCGGACGGGGGGTCGGTTCCGAGGCGGGGAAGCCGGTGTGGCATCCACGTCCGGTGGTACGCCAGCGTACCCCGGTACTGCCGCGTTGGAGGCCCCCTCCGACTTTCTGCGCGACTTGTTACGTATGAACGTTTCTTACGTTTGCCTAGCGCCTGGACGTCTCGACGAGCTCGGTGAGAACCCCTCCCACGTCCTTGGGGTGCAAGAACGCGATCGAGGCCCCCATCGACCCATGCCTGGGCCGCTCGTCGATCAGGCGCACGCCCTTCGCCCCGATCTCCTCCAGGGCTTTAGTGACGTCCGCCACGCCGTACCCGATATGATGCACGCCCTCGCCCCGCTTGGCGAGGAACTTGCCCACGGCGGTGTCGGGGTGCAGCGGTTCGAGTAGCTGGACGTACGACGCGCCCTGGGCGCCGTCGGCGACGTGCAGCATGGCCTCGCGGACGCCCTGCTCCTCGTTCACCTCCCGGCTGACGACGGTCAGGCCGAAGACGGACTCGTAGAACTCGATCTTCTCTTCCAGGTTGTGGCAGGCCACGCCCACGTGGTCGATCCGCAGCAGCATCGCCGTTCCCTTCGCCGTGCCCGCTTCCGGGCGGCCGCACTACTCCTGGGTATGGTGACACCATCGCCCCGATCCCGTTACTGGAGGGTCCCCATGTCTGGTTCCGTCATCGTCGCCGGAGCACGCACACCGATCGGACGGCTCCTCGGCTCGCTCTCCGAGTTCTCCGCCGTCGAGCTGGGCGGAATCGCGATCAAAGCGGCCCTGGAGCGGGCCGGAGTCTCTCCGGAGCAAGTGCAGTATGTGATCATGGGGCAGGTGATCCAGGCCGGGGCCGGTCAGATCCCGTCACGCCAGGCGGCGGTGAAGGCGGGCATCCCCATGACCGTGCCCTCCCTCACCATCAACAAGGTCTGCCTGTCGGGCCTCGACGCGATCGCGCTGGCCGACCAGCTCATCCGGGCGGGCGAGTTCGACATCGTCGTCGCGGGCGGCATGGAGTCGATGACCAACGCGCCGCACCTGCTGCCCGGCCTGCGCAAGGGGGTGAAGTACGGCGGCACGGGCATCCTGGACGCGATGGCCTACGACGGGCTCACCGACGCGTTCGACCAGATCGCGATGGGGGAGTCGACCGAGCGCCACAACGCCAGGCTCGGCATCACCCGGGAGGAGCAGGACGAGTTCTCCGCCCGGTCGCACCAGCGCGCCGCCGAGGCGACCGAGAAGGGCCTGTTCGACGACGAGATCGTCCCGGTGCCGCTGCCCCAGCGGAAGGGGGACCCCGTACTGCTGTCCGCCGACGAGGGCATCCGCAAGGACACCACGGTCGAGATCCTGGCGAAGCTGCGCCCGGCGTTCACCAAGGACGGCACCATCACGGCCGGTTCCTCCTCGCAGATCTCCGACGGCGCGGTCGCCGTGGTGGTGATGTCGAAGGCCAAGGCCGAGGAGCTGGGCCTCGAATGGCTGGCCGAGATCGGCGCGCACGGCAACGTGGCCGGGCCGGACAACTCGCTCCAGTCGCAGCCGGCCAACGCCATCAAGCAGGCGCTGGCCAAGCAGGGGCTGACCGTGGACGACCTCGACCTGCTGGAGATCAACGAGGCGTTCGCCCAGGTCGTGCTGCAGTCGGCGAAGGAGCTCGGCGTCTCGCTCGACAAGGTCAACGTCAACGGCGGCGGCATCGCGCTCGGCCACCCGATCGGCGCCTCCGGCGCCCGGATCGTGCTGACGCTCGCCCACGAGCTGCGCAGGCGCGGCGGCGGACTCGGCGCGGCCGGTCTGTGCGGCGGCGGCGGCCAGGGCGACGCGCTGATCATCCGGGTGCCCGCACCCCGCGCCTGATCGGAGCCGCACGTGGACGTCCGTGAGCTCGTCGGCCAGGCGCGGCTGGGACGGCCGCGCGCGGTGGCGCGGCTGATCTCGCTCGTGGAGAACGCCGCCGAGAACGCGGGCGACGCCACGCGGACCACCGGCTCCGCCGGGGACGACCGGGCGGGGCCGGCGGAGGCGCGCCGGCTGCTGCGCGAGGCGATGGCCGAGCTCGCCACCGGCACCGCCCGGCCGTACACCGCCCGGGTCATCGGCCTCACCGGCTCACCCGGCGTCGGCAAGTCCACCACGACCGGCATGCTCATCCGGGCGTTCCGCAGGCGCGGCAGCACGGTGGGGGTGCTGGCGGTCGATCCGTCCAGCCCGTTCACCGGCGGCGCCCTGCTCGGCGACCGCGTACGCATGCAGGACCACGCGACCGACCCCGGCGTCTTCATCCGCAGCATGTCGAGCCGGGGGCACCTGGGCGGGCTGGCGTGGGCCACGCCGCAGGCGCTGCGCGTGCTGGAGGCCGCCGG
>JADGHC010000584.1 GCA_019689655.1 Microbispora sp. | reverse complement strand
GCCTCCACGTGCTCGGGGAACAGCACCAGGTCGGCGTCCAGGTAGAAGATCACCTCGCCCTCCGCCGTCTCGGCCCCCGCCGCGCAGGCGCTCGCCCTCCCCCAGCCGCGCGGGCGGATCACGCGCAGCCGCTCCGGCAGCGGCCCGGCCGCCGGGTCGTGCGGCACCTCCAGGGGCCGCTCGCCGTCGTCCACCACCACGACCTCCATCAGGTGGGCCGGGTAGGTCTGCCGGGCCAGGCTCGCCAGCGTCAGCGGCAGCGTACGCTCCGCGCGGTAGGCGGGGATCACCACGCTCACCGTGAGCGTGGGGCTCCACTCCCCCAGCGCGGGCGGCTCCCCGAGCACCCCGTAGTCGTTGAGCGGGATGCGCGCAGCCCCCGTCACGTCCTCACCTCCGCCCGCCATCGGGCACCGTCCTCCATCAGTTCGTTGAAGACCAGCCCGCGCCACTGCTCCTGGTAGGAGGCGAGGAACGACTGCACGGGCCGGCGCCAGGTATGGCCGTACGCGCTGCGGCGGCGCAGCATGTAGCCGAGGCCGTGGGTGCGGTAGATGCGTCCGCCGGCGGCCTCCACCGCCTCCAGGAGCTGGCCGTCCACGGTCCTCGCCAAGGGCCGGAAGCCGCCGGCGGCCTCGAACGCCGCGCGGGTGACCAGCATGGTGCCCCCGGCCACCAGCGGCGCGAAGCGTTCGGTGCCGATGCGCCTCCTGATCGTCACGTCGAGCGGCTCCAGGTAGACGAACTCCGCCGCCGCCCCGACGAGGTCGGCCCCGCTGTAGTGCCGGGCGAGCAGGAGGTCGGCGAGGTGGTCGGGCCCGTACCAGTCGTCGTCGTCCACCTTGGCGAGGTACGACCCGGAGGCGGCGGCCGCCATGCGGTTCAGGACCTCCCCGAAGGGCGTCGCGGCGGAAGCCTCGACCACGGTGACCGGCAGCCGGGTGCGGGGGATCGCCGCCTCCCGCGTGGTGAAGCCGTGCAGCCCGATGATCAGCTCGGCGGTCACGCCACGCTGGCGCTCCATTTGGGCGACCGCGAACGGCACCATGTCCGGGCGGCGCGTGCACAGCAGGATCGACACCCGCGGCCGCGGCGGCACCGGCAGCCCGGCGGCCAGAGCGAGACGACGCCACCGGGCGGCAACCCCGTGCTCGCCCAGCGCGGCCCTGCGCAGCCGGATGCTCAGCTCCTCGCGGCGCAGGTCGGATGCGAGCGCCTCGGCGGTCACGGCGGCCAGCGCGGCGGCGAGGGCGGGACCCAGCGCCCGGTCACGAGCGGGGTCGGGCGCGGCGAGCACCGGGATCCCGGCGGCCGACAGCGCGGCCACGATACGGGCGACCTCGTCCGCCCGCCCGTCGATCACGGGCACCTCTATCGCGCGTACGTCCCGCAGCCGGGCGACGTCCACGTCCGTGACGCGCCCGCAGGGCGGCAGCCGTACGAGCCGGTCCGCGCCGTGGGTGACGACGAACCCGTCGCGGTGGGCGGCGAGTCTCGCCGTCTCCCGCGTGGGATGCCGCCGGAACCCGATGGGGTTGACCACGGCCTCGTCCACCGGTGGGAACAGGCCGTCCGTCACCGCACCGGCCACCACAGGCCCGCCGGTCAGAGGGCCGTCACACGAGGGGCCCGCCACAGGGCCCCGCCTCTGCTGGGGCACCCGGGCCGCGCCGTCCGCGCCCGCGGGCCGGTCGGCGACCGGCGCGCCGCCGTACGGCGTCGGCGCCGGGGACGGCTCGCCGGTGCGCAGCAGCAGATCGCAGCCGGGGGCGTCCCGGCGGTCCGGCACCGGCCCGCCGGGCGGCGACAGCGTCACGTTGGGGTCGCCGGGCCGCCAGCCGGCCGTACCGCCCCCTTCCAGTCCGGCGACGGGAGTGGCCGCCTCGCACCCGCCGAACAGGCCGTGCGCGACGTGGGCCACGACGTCTCCGGCCGGCACCGGCTCGGTGAAGGCGGCGTCCAGGTGCCAGCCGCGCTTGCGGCGGGTGATCCGCAGCTCGGTCAGGTGCCGCCAGCAGGTGCCGGGTCCCGCGGCGGGTAACGGCTGGGCCGCCCAGGGCGGCACGTCGGCGACGGCGATCCGCACCCGGGTCGCCGCGGGCAGCAGGCCGCGCAGCGGCACCGCTCGGCGCAGGTCCGCCGGGGACCGCGCGGCGAGCACGACACAGCCGTACGCGCCGGGTTCCGCAGGCGCCGGGGCGGTGCCATACGCCCCGGAGCCGGCCCCGGCGGCGCCCATCGCACCGGTCCCGCCCGGCGTGCGGCTCGTGAGGGCGGCTTCCGCGCCGGCGTCCGCGGCGTTCACCGAGGAGGCCGGGACCGGAACGTCCTCAAGCCGGATCCAGGGACCGGTGAAGCCCTCGACGATACGGCCGGGCAGCGCGGGGCAGGACTCGAACCCGATCCACGTCCCCCACGCCGACCGGGTGGCGGCTCGCGTCACCCGTCCTCCTCACGCTGCCCGGTTCCTCTTCCGACCGGGCCAGCATCGCGAAACCCGCTCGCGCGGGGGCCGCCTTCATCCCTTCCTTGGCCGAAGGTTTAACCGCTCCCGTCCCAGCTCGCCGGGGGTTTCCGGCCGGTACGAAACCGGACGGGCCAGGAGGAAGCACCGCGGATCGCGTTACCATGCCGCGTTATAGATCCCCCCGAGGAGTAACCCCATGGCTGTAGTACGTCGTCTGATCCCTGTGGCCGTCGCGTGCGTCCTCGCCACGGCCGCCGCCACCCCTGCGCAGGCTCGCGGGACCGATGAACCGTACTGCGCGACGCACAAATGCATCGCGTTGACCTTTGACGACGGTCCGGGGCCGTACCTCACGACACTGCTGAAGACCCTGGCCCAATACAAGGCGAAGGCCACGTTCTTTCTCATCGGCTCGGAGGTGAAAAAGCACCCGAAGCTAACCCGGCTCATCGCCAAGTCGGGCCACGAGATCGGCAACCATTCCTGGGACGGCACCTACCTGACCCAGCTCTCGTACGCCGAGATCAACAAGAAGATCGGCGACACCCAGCGGCTGATCAAGAAGACCACGGGCAAGGCGCCGAAGCTGTTCCGCGCGCCCGGCGGGCTGCGCAACGGCGGGGTGGAGGAGATCACCGCCAAGTTCGGGCTCATCCAGGTCCCCGGGACGACCGAGACCAAGGACTACATCAAGGAGTACCGGCACGTCGACCTGCTGACCAACCGGGCGCTCGAAGTGGCCGGGGAGGGCGAGGTCGTCTTGATGCACGAGACCGTCAAGCCGACCGTGGAGTCGATGCCCGAGGTGCTCCAGACGCTGACCGCGGAGGGCTACAGCTTCGTGACCGTCTCCACCCTGCTGGAGGGCCAGAAGCTCATCCCGGGACGGGTATATCCCGACCCGTCCCAGCAGCCGGAGACGACGACCTCCATCGGATGACCCTGCGGCCCAGCGCCTGGGCCGGCGCCTCCACGAAGCGGTAGGTCAGCCAGCTCAGCGTGAGCAGCGCCACGAGATAGCCGAGCGCGACGAGCGCCCGGCCGGCCGGCGGGAGCGGCCGCAGGTCGCCGGCGAGCGCGTTCAGATACTTCAGCAGCGGGTGGTGCACCAGGTAGACCGAGTAGCTGATCAGGCCGAGCCAGGTCAGCACGCCGGGCACGCGCCACCCGCGCAGCGCCATGCCGAGCGCGAACGTCCCGCCGGCGAGGACGATCGTGGTAATCCACACGTCGGGCTGCACCCACCACCAGCCCGCCTGGATCGCCCACACCGGCGCGGGGGGGGGGGCGGCGCGGCGCCCCCCCCCCCCC
>JADGHC010000044.1 GCA_019689655.1 Microbispora sp. | reverse complement strand
CGGGGGTGGGACTGGTTAAATGGGCCACGTCGACCCCTGCGTCGCGAGCACCCCGGACGAAGTTGACGTTTGTGTCGTTATGGGGTGATATCGGGTGCGGTGGTGCCGGACTTTCGGTCAATGGGGATCGGAAGGGACCGCCCATCGTGAAGGAGTGCCGCATGCCTGCGACGCCGTACGGCCGTCCCGGGTCCGAGGACGTGCCGCCACCGTTCCGGAGCTTCGGTGAGGAGGGCGGGCGCCTGTCCTACGGCGGCTACCTCCGCCTGCCCGAGCTGCTCGCCCAGCAGGAGCAGCGATCCGGAGCCAGCGACGAGCTGCTGTTCATCACCGTTCACCAGGTCTACGAGCTGTGGTTCAAGCTCCTCCTGCACGAGCTGGAGCGGATCAGAGACTCGATGATCGAGGGCGCGCTATGGCGCGCCAGGCATCTGTTCCGCCGGGTCCACGCCGTGGAGAAGGTCCTGGTCGACCAGGTGCAGGTGCTGGAGACCATGACCCCCCAGGACTTCCTGGAGTTCCGGTCGGTGCTCGCCCCCGCGAGCGGCTTCCAGTCGGTGCAGTTCCGCGAGCTGGAGTTCCTCTCTGGCGCCAAGGACCCGTCGTACTTGGACCGCTTCAGGGACATCGGAGACGACGAACGCGCCAGGCTCGAACGGCGGCTCGCCGAGCCGACGCTGTGGGACGCTTACCTCACCGCTCTGTCCCGGCGCGGCCTGCCGGTCTCCGACGACGAAATCATGGAATCCCTGCTGGCCGTGGCTCGTGACCGGGGCGCGTACGACGATCTGTGGGAATTGGCCGAGGATCTCCTCACCCACGATGAGACGTCCGCGCTGTGGCGGATGAGACACATGCAGATGGTTGAGCGCCAGATCGGCACGAAATCCGGTACGGGAGGCTCGTCCGGGGCACCGTACTTGAGGGGGAGGACGCGTTTGCACTTCTTCCCCCTGCTGTGGGAACTCCGGGTCTGGCTTTGAATCCTCACAAGGAAGTGAGTAGCGACATGCCGCTCGATATAGCGCTGAATCGGCAGGAATCGGATGAGGCGCTGGACGAGCTTCTCCGCGCCGCCGCCGAGAGGTGCGCGCACGCGCCGGGAGCGTTCCACGTGGAGGGCGAGGACCCCCTGGCCTTTTTGAGGCGGTACTACCGCAACGTCCCGGCCGAGGACCTGGCCGACCGTGATCCGGTGGACGTGTACGGCCCGGCGATGGCCCACCGCCACCTGGCCCAGCATCGGCCCCAGGGACGCGCGCTGGTCCGCGTCTACACCCCCACCCTCGAGGAGCACGGCTGGGACCCGGGCCGTACGGTGGTCCAGATCGTCACCGACGACATGCCGTTTCTTGTCGACTCGGTGACGACCGAGCTGGACCGGCACGAGATCGCCACTCACCTGATCATCCACCCCCAGATGCGGGTGCGCCGGGACATGACCGGCGAGCTGCTCGACCCCGACCGGGAGGACGTCACCGGGCAGGCCGTCCGCGAGTCGTGGATGCACATCGAGATCGACCGGCAGGCCGACGGCGCCGTGCTCAAGGAGCTGGAAAACGACCTGCAGCGGGTCCTGCTCGACGTGCGCTGCGCGGTCGAGGACTTCGCCAAGATGCGGGCGCTGGCCGTGCAGACCGCCGAGGACCTGGCGGTCAACCCGCCGCCGCTCGACCCCGCGCAGGTCGAGGACGGCATGGAGCTGCTGCGCTGGCTGGCCGACGGTCACTTCACGTTCCTGGGCTACCGCGAGTATCGGCTCGAGGAGACCGACGGCGGCATGGCGCTGCGCGCCCTGCCCGGCACCGGGCTCGGCATCCTGCGGGCCGACAAGGCCGGCTCCGCCAGCTTCGCGGCCCTGCCGCCGAAGGTCCGCGCGAAGGCGCGGGAGAAACAACTGCTGATCGTCACCAAGGCCAACAGCCGGGCCACCGTCTACAAGCCCCACTATCTCGACTACATCGGGATCAAGGTGTTCTCGCCCGAGGGCGAGGTGATCGGCGAGCGGCGGTTCCTCGGGCTGTTCACCCACGTGGCGTACAACGAGTCGATCTCCCGCATCCCGGTGCTGCGGCGCAAGCTGGCCGAGGTGCTCGAGCGGGCCGGGCTGTCGCCCGACAGCCACGACGGCAAGGATCTGATGGAGATCCTGGAGACCTACCCGCGCACCGAGCTCTTCCAGATCCCCGTGGACGAGCTGCTGCCCATCGCGCTCGGCGTGCTGCGGCTGCGCGAGCGCAAGCAGGTCAAGCTCTTCCTGCGCCGCGACGACTACGGCCGCTACATCTCCTGTCTGATCTTCCTGCCGCGCGACCGCTACACCACCAAGGTCCGCCTGCAGATGCAGCGGATCTTGATGAAGGCGCTCGGCGGCACTTCGCTCGACTACAGCACGATGATCGGCGAGTCGGCGCTGGCCCGGCTGCACGTCGTGATCCGCGGCGAGCGGGGCACTCCGCTCGGCGAGATCCCGGTCGACGTCGAGGAACTGGAGGCGCGGCTGGCCGCCACCACCCGCACCTGGGAGGACGACCTCGCCGCCGCGATCGGCGAGCTGTGCCCCGAGGAGGACGCGCCCCGGCTGCTGCGCCGATACGGCACCGCCTTCCCGGAGGGCTACAAGGCCGACTTCCCGGCCCGTACGGCCGTCGCCGACCTCAAGCGGCTGGAGGCGCTCGACGAGGACCCCAACGCCATCGGCATCAACCTCTACGAGCCGTACGGCGCGGCCGAGGGGGAGCGGCGCCTGAAGCTTTACCGGCTGGGCGCGCCGATCTCCCTGTCGCGGGTGCTTCCGCTGCTCACGCGGATGGGCGTCGAGGTGGTGGACGAGCGGCCGTACGCGATCGACCGCGACCACGACCCCCACACCAAGGACGCCTGGATCTACGACTTCGGCCTGCGGTACACCCCCTCGGAGGAGGTGCACCGCGATGAGTTCAAGCGGCTCTTCCAGGACGCGTTCGCCGTGCTGTGGCGCGGCGAGGTGGAAAACGACGGCTTCAACGCGCTCGTGCTGGCCGGCGGGCTCACCTGGGAGCAGGCCGAGATCCTCCGGGCGTACGCCAAGTATCTGCGCCAGGCCGGCACCACGTTCAGCCAGGCGTACATCGAGAGGGTGCTGCTGGGCAACGTGCGGCTGGCCCGGCTGCTGGTGCGATTGTTCGAGGCCAGGCTCGACCCGCGCCGGCCCGACGACGGCCGGGCGGAGGTCTGCGACGCGCTGACCGAGGAGATCCTCGCCTCGCTGGACGAGGTGGCCTCGCTCGACGAGGACCGCATCCTGCGGGCCTACCTGGAGATGATCCAGGCGACGCTGCGCACCAACGTCTTCCAGGCCGCGCGCACCGGGGGACGCGACGCGGGGGAGGCGGGCAGCCAGTTCGTCACCGGCAAGCGCAAGCCGTACATCGCGCTGAAGTTCGATCCGCAGGCGATCAGCGTGCTGCCGCGGCCCCGCCCGAAGTACGAGATCTTCGTCTACTCGCCCCGGGTCGAGGGCGTGCACCTGCGCTTCGGCAAGGTCGCCCGCGGCGGCCTGCGCTGGTCGGACCGCATGGAGGACTTCCGTACGGAGATCCTCGGCCTCGTCAAGGCGCAGATGGTCAAAAACACGGTCATCGTGCCGACCGGCTCGAAGGGCGGCTTCGTCGTCAAGCAGCCGCCGGCGGGCGGGCGTGACGAGCTGCAGGCCGAGGGCGTGGCCTGCTATCGCCTGTTCATCTCCGGCCTGCTCGACCTGACCGACAACCTGGTCGCGGGGGAGGTCGTGCCGCCGCCCGACGTGGTGCGGCACGACGGCGACGACACCTACCTCGTGGTGGCCGCGGACAAGGGCACCGCGACGTTCTCCGACATCGCCAACGAGGTGGCCAAGGAGTACGGCTTCTGGCTCGGCGACGCCTTCGCCTCCGGCGGCTCGGTGGGCTACGACCACAAGGCCATGGGCATCACCGCCAGGGGCGCCTGGGAGTCGGTGAAGTATCACTTCCGCACGCTCGGGGTGGACGTGCAGACCACCGACTTCACCGTGGTCGGCATCGGCGACATGTCCGGCGACGTGTTCGGCAACGGCATGCTCCTGTCGGAGCACATCCGGCTCGTGGCGGCCTTCGACCACCGGCACGTGTTCATCGACCCGGATCCGGACGCCGCGCGGAGCTTCGCCGAGCGGCGGCGGCTGTTCGAGCTGCCCAGGAGCTCGTGGGATGACTACGACAGGTCGCTCATCTCGGCGGGCGGCGGCGTGTGGCCGCGTACGGCGAAGTCGATCCCGATCTCGCCGCAGGCGCGCCGCGCGCTCGGCCTGCCGCAGGGTGTGACCGCGCTCGCGCCGAACGACGTGATCAGCGCGATCCTGCGGGCCCCCGTCGACCTGCTGTGGAACGGCGGCATCGGCACGTACGTCAAGGCGTCGTCGGAGACCCACGCCGACGTGGGGGACAAGGCCAACGACGCGCTGCGGATCAACGCCTCCGAGCTGCGCTGCAAGGTCGTGGGCGAGGGCGGCAACCTCGGCCTCACCCAGCGGGCCAGGATCGAGTTCGCGCTGAACGGCGGGCTGATCAACACCGACTTCATCGACAACTCGGCCGGTGTGGACACCTCCGACCACGAGGTGAACATCAAGATCCTGCTCGACCAGGTCGTCCGCGACGGCGAGATGACCGACAAGCAGCGCAACCAGCTCTTCCTCGACATGACCGACGAAGTGGGCAAGCTGGTGCTCGAGGATAACTACGCCCAGAACGTCGTGCTCGCGGCGGCCCGGGCGCAGGCGCCGGAGATGCTCCACATCCACGCCCGCTACCTGCGGAAGCTGGAGCGGGACGGGCTGGTCGACCGGGAGCTGGAGTTCCTGCCCTCGGACAAGGTGCTCGCCGAACGGCGCCAGGCCGGGCTCGGGCTCACCAACCCCGAGTTCGCGGTGCTGCTCGCCTACACCAAGCTCGTGGTGGACGCCGAGCTGCTCCAGTCGGACATCCCCGACGACCCGTCGCTGGCGTCGTGGCTGGTGTCGTACTTCCCCTCGGCGCTGCGCGAGCGCTTCCGCGCGTACATGGACTCCCACCCGCTGCGCCGGGAGATCATCACGACCCGGATCGTCAACGACGTGGTGAACTTCGGCGGGACGAGCTTCGTCTTCCGGTTCGGCGAGGAGACCGGCGCGTCGACGGCCGACATCGTGCGGGCCTACCTGGTGACGCGGGAGGTCTTCGACCTGCCCTCGTTCATGCGCCAGATCGAGGAGCTGGACAACGAGGTGGACACCGCGACCCAGCTCGCGATGCTGTTCGAGGGCCGCAAGCTGTCCGAGCGCGGCACCCGCTGGCTGCTGGGCAACCGCCGCCCGCCGCTCGACCTCGCCTCCACGGCCCGCTACTTCATCGAGGGCGCCGGCGGCCTGCTGCCCCACCTGCCCAAGCTGCTGACCGGCCCCGACCTGGTGGCGTACGAGGAACGCAGGGACTCCTTCGTGGCCAGGGGCGTGCCCACCGAGCTGGCCGAGCGGGTCGCGGCGATGGTGCCGGCCTACTCCACCTTCGATTTGGTGGAGATCGCGGCGTACACCGGCCGTCCGGTGAGTGAGGTGGCCGAGGTCTACTTCGACCTCGCCGACCGGCTCCAGCTCGCCCGGCTGCGCGAGCGGGTGATCGCGCTGCCGCGCGACAGCCGGTGGAACTCGATGGCCAGGGCGGCGCTGCGCGACGACCTGTACGCCGCCCACGCCACGCTGACCAGGGACGTGCTGATCCACAGCCGGCCGGGCCTGTCGCCGGAGGAGCGGCTGGCGAGCTGGACGGAGGCCAACGAGGCCGCGGTGACGCGGGCGCGGCAGACGCTGTCGGAGATCTGGGAGAGCGACACCTTCGATCTGGCGACGCTGTCGGTCGCGCTGCGCGCGGTGCGGACGCTGGTGTCCACCAGCAACCTCCCCCACGCGGAGGCGTGACGTGTATCAGTGGTTGGAGCCGCCGGTGACGATGCCCTCGTAGCCGACGACACGCGCGGGCGCGGTGGACGCCTTGGGCGGCACCGCGCTCACGTATTGCTGGGTCTCGACGATCTGCCGCTTCTCCCGGATGAACAGGTTCTTGGCGGGGTTCAGCAGCCAGCGGGCCTCCGCGGGCACCGTCACCGGGCGCCCCTCGCCGCACTTGAGCCCCTGCGGGCTGGGGGTCCAGGAGGACGTGCGGATCAACGTGTACAGCATCATCGCGCCGCCGTCGCGGGTGCGCAGCGCGAAGATCGGATAGTTGGGGGCCGAGGCGAAGATCGACTCGTAGTTCATGCAGTCGTCGGCCTTCGCGGTCTCCTTGGTCTTGCTGATCTCGTCGTAGAAACCCGTCGTCTGCGGCCCGGGGGCGATGAGCCCCGAGGCGTAGCCCTTGGGGCCCTCCTCGGCGACCGTGGCGTGCAGCGGGCCCATGAGGTTGGGGCTGATCGCCACCGAGTCGTCGCGGGCCTCCAGGGCCGTGGCGTACCCGTCCGCGTCGAGGGCCACCGGGGGCAGCTTCTCATCCGGGTAGAGCAAGGACGCGAAGCTGTTGCGCCACGGCCCGTCCGGGCTCTGCCGTACGAACGTGAACACCGCGGTGCGGACCTCGCCGGACGGGTCGCGCCGCTGTGCCGTGGCCGCGAACCAGACGGCCGAGCGGCCGCTCTGCCGGGGCACGAACACGGTCCGGTCGTCCCAGGTGTAGTGGACGGGCCTGCCCGTACGGGAGTGGATCCGCGCGATCGTGATGGGCCGCTGGCCGTCCTGGGTGAGCAGCAGCGCCCACCGGTCGGCCCCCGCCTGCCGCAGCACGTCGTCGGTGCCGAGGAACGCGTCGAACGCCCGGGAGGCCTCCTCCGGCGTCACGGCGGGCGGACTGGGCGACGGACTCTCGCCGAGGCCCGGCAGGGCCGAGGTGGCCGCCGCGGGGCTGGCCGACGGGCGGACCGGCTCCCCGCCGGAGCAGGCGGCGACCGCGCAGGTGAGAAGGGTGAAGGCCAGCGCCTTCCGAACGACCCCGTTCACGCCAGCCTCCCCGTGCTATCGGTTCACATGCTACCGACGTGCGCTGCCTGACCGGGTCCCCGATTCGCGTACCCTTTACAGACGTGGCAGTCATCGATCCAGCCGAAGAGATCAACGAGCTTAGCGGCACGCTGAAGGGCATTCAGGACGTGCTCGACATCGACGCCCTGCGCAAGCAGATCGCCGAGTTGGAGGAGCAGGCTGCCGCGCCCGACCTGTGGAACGACCCCGAGCAGGCGCAGCGCGTCACCAGCCGGCTCTCGCACCTGCAGGCCGAGGTCAACCGGGTGGAGAGCCTGAGCCGCCGCCTCGAGGACCTTCCGGTCCTGTTCGAGCTGGCGTCCGAGGAAGGCGACGAGGAAGCGCTGGCCGAGGCGGAAAAGGAGCTCGCCGCGCTCAAGTCCGAAGTCGGCGCGCTCGAGGTCCGCACGCTGCTGTCGGGCGAGTACGACGCCCGTGAGGCCCTGGTGACCATCAACGCGCAGGCGGGCGGCGTCGACGCGGCCGACTGGGCCCAGATGCTGCTGCGCATGTACCTGCGGTGGGCCGAGCGCAAGGGCTACCCCACGGAGGTCTACGAGACCTCCTACGCCGAGGAGGCCGGCATCAAGTCGGCCACCTTCGCGGTCAAGGCTCCCTACGCGTACGGCACGCTCAGGGGCGAGCACGGCACTCACCGGCTGGTGCGGATCAGCCCGTTCGACAACCAGGGCCGCCGGCAGACCTCTTTCGCGGGCGTCGACGTGGTGCCCGTGGTCGAGCAGACCGACCACATCGAGATCAACGAGGACGAGCTGCGCATCGACGTCTACCGCTCGTCCGGGCCGGGCGGCCAGGGCGTGAACACCACCGACTCGGCGGTGCGGATCACCCACCTGCCGACCGGGATCGTGGTCTCCTGCCAGAACGAGCGGTCGCAGCTGCAGAACCGGGCGACGGCGATGGCCGTCCTCCAGGCCAAGCTGCTGGAGCGCAAGCGCCAGGAGGAGGCCGAGGCGATGAACGAGCTGCGCGGCGAGACGACGACGTCGTGGGGCACGCAGATCCGCAACTACGTGCTGCACCCGTACCAGATCGTCAAGGACTTGCGCACGGGCGTGGAGGCGGGCAACCCCTCGGCCGTGCTGGACGGCGACCTCGACGAGTTCATCGAGGGCGAGATCCGCTGGATGCGCCGCCAGGAGTCGGGTGACGGTCAGTAACCGCTGACGTGGGTGAGCGCGACCAGTGCCACGACCAGTAGCACGACCAGCGCGATGACCAGGGGCGGCAGCCCCATGAACCCGTGGTGGTGAACCTTGGCGCGGCCCTCCCGGCAGACGGGGCAGCGCCCCTCCACCACGGGGCCCGCGCACGCGGCGCAGATCAAATGTTCGCAGCTCATAGCAGCTTTACCGCCCCATCGCCCAAGGGCTAATCGTTTTGTTTCCGTTATGGACGTTCCATGCCAGTGTTACCCCTAGACTGGCCTTCGGCCAAACGGAACGTCGATCCAGAGCAAAGTGACCGGCGTCCCCGTGCCGGCTGTCCCAACCCCCTAGACTGGCTAGCCGTGATGCGCCCGTGATCCATTTCGATAATGTCACCAAGGTCTATCCGAACCAAAGCCGGCCTGCCCTCGACCACGTGAGCGTGGACGTCGACAAGGGCGAGTTCGTCTTCCTGGTCGGCCCGTCAGGGTCGGGGAAGTCCACCTTCCTCCGCCTGGTCCTGAAGGAGGAGCGGCCCAACAGCGGCTCCATCCATGTGGCCGGCAAGGATCTGTCGAAGCTGTCCAACTTCAAGGTGCCGCACTTGCGCCGCCGCATCGGCTGCGTGTTCCAGGACTTCCGGCTGCTGCCGAACAAGAACGTGTACGAGAACGTCGCGTTCGCCCTGGAGGTCATCGGCAAGCCGCGCCGCTTCATCCGTAAGGTGGTGCCCGAGGTCATCGAGCTCGTCGGCCTGGAGGGCAAGGCGCACCGCATGCCGGAGGAGCTGTCCGGTGGCGAGCAGCAGCGGGTCGCGATGGCCCGCGCGTTCGTCAACCGGCCGATGATCCTCCTCGCCGACGAGCCCACGGGAAACATCGACCCCGCGACGAGCATCGGCATCATGAAGGTGCTCGACCGAATCAACAGGACTGGCACGACCGTCCTCATGGCTACGCACGACGCCGCGATCGTCGACTCCATGCGCAAGCGCGTGGTCGAGCTCGAGGACGGCAAGATCGTCCGCGACCAGTCGCGCGGCGTGTATGGCCAGGCGTATTAGGAGTAACTGAGACCATGCGGGCCAACTTCATCTTCTCCGAGGTCTGGATCGGCCTTCGGCGCAACCTCACGATGACCATCGCGGTGGTCGTGACCGTGGCGGTCGGCATGGCGCTGCTGGGCGTCGGACTGATGATCAACTCCCAGGTCTCGAAGCTCACGGGTTACTGGAGCAACAAGGTCGAGGTTTCGGTCTATCTCTGCGTCAAGAACTCCGCCTTCGCGGCCTGCAAGAACAAGAACGGCGTCACCCAGGAGCAGCGGGCCAACCTGGAACAGACGATCAAGTCCCTTCCCGACGTCGAGCAGGTGACGTTCGAGAGTCAGACCGACGCCTACAAGAAGTGGCAGCAACAGGAGGTCAACCAGACGCTGCTGGCGGTGACCAAGGTCGAGGACATGCCGGAGTCGTTCCGGGTCAAGCTGAAGGACCCGGACAAGGCCGCGGCGGTCGCGAACAGCCTCAAGGGGCAGCCCGGCGTCTCCAACGTCGTCAACGAGCGCGACCTGCTGCAGTCGGTCTTCGGCTTCATGGACACGCTGCGGAACGTGGCGCTCGGTATCGCGATCCTCATGGTGATCGCGGCCACCCTGCTGATCGGCAACACGGTGCGGCTGTCGGCGTACAACCGCCGCAGGGAGACCGGCATCATGCGGCTGGTCGGCGCCTCCAACATCTACATCCAGCTTCCGTTCGTGTTGGAGGGCCTGATCGCCGGCCTGATCGGCGGCGTCCTGGCCGGTGTGATCTTGATCATCGTCAAGGTGTACATCTTCGAATCGATCCAGACGTACATGGCCGCCCCGCTCGGCTGGGACACGGTCGCCGGTGTGATCAGCGGCACCATGGCCATCGGCGTGCTGATCTGTGTGGTCGCCTCGTTCATCACCCTGCGCCGGTACCTGCGGGTGTGATCCCGCACCGGCCGCGCAGCTCGTTTCCGCCCTCCACGGCGACGGTAGGCTCCCCTTATGCCACGTGAGACCGGGCGCAAGCTCATCGCCCAGAACAAGCGTGCCAGGCACGACTTCTTCATCGAGGACACCTACGAGGCCGGGCTCGTCCTGACCGGCACCGAGGTCAAGTCCCTGCGGGCGGGAAAGGCCAACCTGACCGACGGCTATGCCGCGGTCGAGGGCGGCGAGGCCTGGCTGATCAACGTGTACATCCCGGAGTACAGCCAGGGCACCTGGACCAACCACGCCGCCCGGCGTACGCGCAAGCTGCTGCTGCACCGCAAGGAGATCGGCAAGCTCGGCGCGACGCTGAAGGAGAAGGGCATCACCCTGATTCCGCTGTCGCTGTACTTCAAGGACGGCCGGGCGAAGATCGAACTCGGTGTCGCCCGGGGTAAGAAGGACTACGACAAGCGGCAGACGCTGCTGGAGAAGCAGGCCAACCGGGAGATGGCGCGGGCCATGTCGAACGCGGTCCGCCGCCGGGGAGGCCGTTAGGCCGTGTTCGGTACCCATTCCGGCCGGGCGAGAGTCGTACGGGCGGCGCTCGCGCTGGGGCTGGCCGCGCCCCTGCTGACCGGCTGTTTCGAGGAGCCGTCGCCGCATGAGGCGGTGCGCGACTTCCTCGTCGGCTGGGAGACGGGGGATTACGCGGCCGCCGCACGGCGCGCCGACGCCGACCCGGCGGTGGTGCGCAAGGCGCTGGAGAACGCCCGCCTGCAGCTGGACGCCGCCTCGATCCGTTTCTCCCTCCGGGGGATCACGCAGAACGGCGACAGCGCGCAGGCGGGCTACCACGCCGAGGTGGACCTCGGCGAGAACAACCCCCTTTGGCAGTACGACGGGAACCTGCCCCTGCATCTGGTCGGCGGCAAGTGGAAGGTGCGGTGGTCGCCGAGCGTCATCCACCCCGACCTGCACCCCGGGCAGCGGCTCGCGGTGGCCACCGTGCCCAAGGGGCGCAAGCCGATCCTCGACCGGAACGGCAACCCGCTGCAGGAGGAGACCATCCTGCACGTCGCCGGGGTCACCCCGGCCAAGGTCAAGGACCCCGGCCGGCTCTGCGACCAGCTCGCGAAGGTCACCGGCTTCGCCCAGGACCGCCTGCTGAGCCGCATCCTGTCGTCGCCTCCCCAGGACTTCGTCCCCCTCGCGACGTTCGGGCGGACGAAGTTCGCCCAGATCAGGTCCAAGCTGGAGGCCATCCAAGGTCTGGAGTTCCAGATCGACACCCCGCCGGTCGCCCCCAAGTCGCCCACCCAGATCGTCGGGGTGGTCACGGCCATCACCCCGGAGGCCGAGCAGCGCCTCGGCGGGCCGCAGCGGGCCGGCGACACGCTCGGCCGTGACGGCCTGCAGAAGGCGTACCAGGACCAGCTCACCGGCTCGACCGAGACCCGGGTCGTCATCCTCGACAACGCCACCGGGCGCCTGGTGAAAGAGCTCAAGGCGTGGCCGGGGCGGGAGAACCAGTCGGTCCAGACCACGATCGACAGCCGCCTGCAGAGCGCGGGGGACGCCGCGGTCGCGGGCTCCCGCCCGGCCGCGCTCGTCGCGGTGCAGGCCTCCACCGGCCAGGTGCTGGCCGTCTCCACCAGCCAGCTGCACCAGGAGAGGGACGCGCTGGCGGGCAAGTTCGCGGCCGGCACCGCCTTTTCGATAGTCGCCGCCGACGGGCTGCTCAAGTCCGGCCTCGACCTCAAGCAGAAGGTGCCGTGCAGCGCCGACCGCACCGTCGGCGGGGCCCGCTTCCAGCAGCCCGGCGTCAATGGCGTGACGACGCCCACCTTCCAGACCGACTTCGCGCAGGGCTGCGTGACCGCCCTCGCGTCGCTGGCCCGGCGGATCAGCGGGCAGCGGCTCGCCTCGAGCGCGAGTGAGTTCGGCATCGGCGGCGACTGGAAGCTGCCGCTGAAGACCTTCAGCGGGTCGATGGCCGACCCCAACGGCGACGCCGCGATCGCGAAGATCATCGCAGGGCAGGGCGCCAAGGTGAGCCCGCTGGCGATGGCCCTCGTCGCCGCGGCCGTCAAATCCGGCACCTGGCGCCCGCCGGTGCTGGTGACCTCGCCCGCCACCCCCGATCCGACAGCCGGGGACGGCACCGGGACGACGACCGCCGCGAAGCCCGTGACGCTCGACCCCGCGATCTGCGCGAAGCTGCGCACGCTCATGCGGGCCGGTGTGGCCTCCGGCGCGGCCTCCCTCGCCTCCGCCCCCGGCGATCCCGTGTACGGCGTGGCCGCGGAGGTCACGCAGACGGAGAAGAAGGAGCACACGAAGCTGTCGTGGTTCGTGGGCTGGCAGGGGGATGTGGCGGTCGCCGCGCTGGTGGAGAGCCCCGACCCGGCGGCCGCCCCGTCGATCGCCGGGAGCTTCTTCCGCAACGCGCAGCCCCAGACCTGAAAAATCCTCGGGGACGAGCAACCATCGGGGTGGCCACCGGCGTCTTTCTAGGTGACCGAGGCCCGCTTGGGGGGTTGCGGGCCCGGTCATCGTGATGAGACAGGGCTCCATCTCGGGGGGAGCCCTGCCGTCAGGACCGGCTCGACCCTGCCGGTCGGCCCCCGGGGCGCGCGCCAGAGGCCGCGTTCCCGGGGGCTTCGCCATCCGGCGGAACGGAATTCGGGTCGCGTCGCCGGTGTTGTCATGAGTAAGCTTGTGATGCCGGCCCTTCGGGGCTTGCTTGACAACTGCACAGGGGGTGACCGGTTTCGACTTCGACATTGCAAGTCAGGGGAAGCGGGTCGGGGACTGCGGACATAACCCCGTCAACACTGTGACCGCGAACAATAAGTGCCAATAAGAAGAGCACTGAGGTTAGCCAGGCTTCCCTGGCTCTCGCTGCCTGATCAGCGAGACCTCTGTCAGTCCGGGAGCGCCTCCGGCCCGGAACTGACATCGCTAGGAGGCTCAACCGTCCGGCCCGGTCACGGGGCCGTACGGGAAAGCAAACAGTGACTGGGCCCGTCGGCGACTCGCCTGTGTGATCGCCGGGGCCGAGAAAAGCACAACAGGCTGCACCCGGAGAAGCCCTGGCTTGGTGTTGAAGGACGCGGGTTCGATTCCCGCCACCTCCACATCTCGCGCGAAAGGGCGGGGGGAAGCGACGCTTCATCCCCGCCCTTTCCGTGTCCACATGCGGCGTGGTATCGGCCGGAGCCCACCCCCGGGAACGGCGTCACACATGCCCTAAAGTCGGGGCGTGCGTGAGAGGGGGCGCCGGTGGAGCAGCAGAAAGTCGCGGGGAAGCCGAAGGTGCTGGTTCGGCGATCGTTGCCGTCGGAGCCGGCAGTACGGGGATCGGCCTCGCTGTTTTTGACCGAGGCTCGGCGGCAGGGGGTGCCGGCCGGGCGCAGGATGCTGTACGTCGGTCCGGAGCCCGCCTCCGAGCACGTGGCCGCCGGGCTGCGGGTCGAGCCGGGCACCCCGGTGCTGGCCCGCCGCAAGCTGCTGCTCGCCGGGGACGTGCCGGTGCGGGTCGCCACGAGCTTCCTGCGGCTCGACCTCTTCGCGGACACGCCGCTGTGCGAGCCGGGCTTCCTGAAGCCGAGTCTCCAGGCGCGCATCGAGGAGCTGGGCCACCGGTTCGGGCGGGCGGAGGAGCACCTGGTGGCCCGCCCGGCGGCCGGTCACGAGGCGGCCACGCTGGAACTGGATCCCGGCGAGTGGGTGGTCCAGATCGTGCGGTCCGCCTACTCGGCCGACGATCTGCCGATCCACGTGCTGGAGACGGTCTGCGCCGCCTCCCGGCACGTCTTCGACATCGTTCAAGTGAGCGGCGCCGACGAGTTCTGAGCGTCGGCGGCACGTGCTCGGCCAGGCGGACCCCAGTGTGATCCCGTGGTCGGCCGGGCGCGGCCAGATGCTCGGGGCTTGCTCAGGCGTCTCCCGCCGGCCGCGTGATACAGCCGACCAGCCCCGGCAGGGGTGACCGGGGGCTCGGGGGCGTCCGGGCTCCCTGCTCCCGCTGTCAAGAAGCGTGGTACGTCGTAGTACGGGGCCGCTACGATGGAAAGATGAGCGCCAGATCGAGACCCGTCGACGTCAGCGTGCGGCAGTTCGTGAGCGACTCCGGCAGCATCACCCGGGGGCTGCGGCAAGGACAGCAGTACGTCTTGACGATCAATGGCGAACCGCTTGCCGAGGTCATCCCGATTAAGCGTCGCCGCGCCGTACCGACCGCGGAGGTGCTGGCCGTATTCGCTACCGCGCCTGTTCTCGATCCCGACGAGCTCCGCGCCGACCTGGACGCCGTGATCGATCAGGAGTTGCCCGCAGATCCGCTGGAGGGGACCGGCCTGTGAGGCATGCGGAAGGTGTGCTCGACACCAACATCGTGGCCGTGCTGCCCTTGTTCGACGCCGCCGACCTACCGGAAGCATCGCTGATCACCGCCGTGACGCTCGGTGAGTTGTCGGACGCGCCGCACGCCACCGCTGACCCGATCAAGCGGGCCCGGAGGATAGCCGTCCTACAGCATGTCGAGGCCACTTTCGATCCGCTGCCCTATGACGCCGAGGCGGCACGGATATACGGTCAGATATGCGCTGCCGTGCGTGCCTCCGGTCGCCGGCCACGCGGCAGGGTGGCCGACTTGATGATCGCTGCGATCGCCGCCGGCAATGGGCTTCCTCTCTACACCACCAATCCGAAGGACTTCGCCGGTCTCGACGGGATCCTGGACGTTGTGGCCGTTCCGCGGCCTCCGGACGCGACGGCCTGAGTCGGTCTCGGGAGTGCCGGATCTGACCGGCGAGTTGCTGATCCGCCTGCCGGGGGCGGTCTGCGCCGCCTCCCGGCACGTCTTCGACATCGTTCAAGTGAGCGGCGCCGACGAGTTCTGAGCGGCGTACGCGTCGATCTCCGCGAGCAGGGCCGACTTGCCCTCGGCACCGAGGAAGGACGCCTTCACCGCGGCGCGGGCCAGGTCGGCGACGCCCTTCTCGTCGAGGGAGAGCAGCTCGGCCGCCACGGCGTACTCACGGTTCAGGTCGGTGCCGAACATGGGCGGGTCGTCGCTGTTCACCGTGACCGGCACCCCGGCCTGGACCAGCGCGGGCAGCGGGTGCTCGGCCAGGCTGGGCACGGCCCGCGTGCACACGTTGGAGGTGGGGCAGACCTCGAGCGTGATCTCGTGCTCGGCCAGGTAGTCCAGCAGCGCCGGGTCCTCCACGCTGCGGATACCGTGCGCGATCCGCTCGGCGCCGAGGTCGCGTACGGCCTGCCAGACGTAGTCGGCGCTGGTGACCTCGCCGGCGTGCGGCACCGAGTGGAGCCCGGCGGCGCGGGCCGCGGCGAAGTGCGGGGCGAACTGCGAGCGCGGCACACCGTCCTCCGGGCCGCCGAGGCCGAGGCTGACCAGGCCGTCGGGCCGCTGGTCGAGCGCGAGGGAGAGCGTCTGGTCGGCGGGCGGGCCCGGGATACCGGGGATGTCGAAACACCAGCGCAGGAGGGTGCCGAAGTCCGCCTCGACCCTGCGGCGGGCGTCCTCGATCACCTCGCAGAACTCCCGCGGCGCGAACCCCCGGGCCAGATGGGGGTGCGGGGTGATGGTCAGCTCGGCGTACCGCACCTGCTGGGCGGCCATGTCGCCGCCCACGCCGTAGATCAGCGTCCACAGGTCCTCGGGGGTCCGCACCAGATCCACGACCTGGAGATAGGTCTGGAGGAAGTGGGTGAAGTCGCGGAAGTCGTAGAACGCCTCGACCAGCGCGGGGTCGGCGGGCACGGCCGTGTCCCCCTCATAACGTGCGGCGAGTTCGGCGACGACGCGGGGGGACGCCGCGCCGACGTGGTGCACGTGCAGTTCCGCCTTGGGGAGCCCGGCGATGAACCGGGAGAGGTCCGGGGCAATCACAGACCGAACGTAACAGCCGGGTGCGAACCGCTACCAAGCAATTTCGCGGTATCTGACACTACTTTGTAAGGATCGGGAAAGTACCCGAGATCGTCATCCCGCCGGCAGCTCGCTGAGCACGACGGTGACCGTGCTCTTGGTGCCGTTCGGCCGCATCACTTCGACGCGGGCCTTGTCACCCGGCCTGCGTTTCACCAAGACCTGCGCCAGGGCGCTGGCGGTGGGGGTGGGGGTGCCGTCGATCTTCACGATCACGTCGCCGGGGCGGATGCCGGCTCGGTCCGCGCCGCCGCCGGGGGCCACCGAGCCGACGGCCACGCCGATCGGGTTGCCGTCCGCGTCGACCGCCGTGCCGACCCGTACGCCGAGGGCCGCCCGATGGCTGTTGACGACCCGGCCGTACCGGATGATCTGGCGGGCGATGTCGGTCGCGGTGTCGCTCGGGATCGCGAAGCCGAGACCGGGCGCGGTGCCCTGGTTGGGGTCGACGGCGGCCAGCGTCGGAATGCCGATGACCTGCCCGGACAGGTCCACCAGTGCGCCGCCGCTGTTGCCGGGGTTGATGGGCGCGGAGGTCTGGATGGCGTTGGCGATGGTCGCGGCCCCGCCGCCGGCGTGCCGCTCGCCCGTCACGGTGCGGCCGAGTGCCGACACGATGCCCTGGGTGACGCTGCCGGAGAAGCCGAGCGGGTTGCCCATGGCGAGCACGATCTGGCCGACCTTGAGGTCGGCGGAGCGGCCGAAGGTCGCGGGGGTCAGGTCGGCCGCGTTCTCGACCTGGATGATCGCCAGGTCGCCCGGGGGATAGGAGCTCACCAGCCGGGCCCGTCTCGGCCTGCCGCCGGTCGCCAGCGTGACCTGGAATTGCGTCGCCGCGCCCACGACGTGGGCGTTCGTCAGGATGTGCCCGCGGGTGTCGTAGACGATGCCGGAGCCCAGCGCCTGCCCGGTGGTGATCTGCACGATCGACGGAAGGACCTTCTTGATGACCTGCTCATAAATCGACTCGAGCTCGATCGGCCGGGCGGGTGAGGGCGCCGCAGTCCGCGCCGTCGGCGCGGCCGCCGGGGTGGTCCCGCCCGGGGTGCTCCCCGACGCGCATCCGCCCGCGACCAGCGCGGCCACGGCGGGGGCGGCGATCGTGCGGAGGGCCTTCCGTGAGAGCTGCATGCTCCCCTGTCTACCTGCGGGAACGGCCGCCGCAAGGCGGCACGCCGGGACAGGTGCAGGTCATGACGGGTGCCCGGGACGGCCGATACCCGGGTGTCCAAGTCACGGCATAGTCGGCGAATATTCCTCTAGAATATGGTTCTACAAGGACCTAGCGCTGGAGGATCTTATGGCGATCGGGCTGAGCGAGGAGCACGAGGCGCTTCGCGAATCGGTGACCGGATGGGCCCGGCGGGCCGTGCCCGCCGAGGTCGTGCGGAGCACGGTGGGGGTCCTCGCCGATCCGGGAACGGAGGAGCGCCCGGTCTTCTGGTCCGCGCTCGCCGGCCAGGGGCTGCTCGGGCTGCACATCCCGGAGGAGTTCGGCGGTTCCGGCTACGGCCTCCTGGAGGCGGCGGTGGCGATCGAGGCGCTGTCGGAGCGGGTGGCGCCCGGCCCGATGGTGCCGACCGTGCTCGCCAGTGCCGTGATCCTCGCCGCCGATGGCAAGGCCCAGGCCGACCTGCTGCCCGGGCTCGCGGACGGCTCGCTGACCGGCGCGGTGGCGCTCCACGGTGAGATCACCGGCGTACGCGACGGCGACGCCCTGACGATCAGCGGTGTGGCCGGGTATGTCCTCGGCGCGGCGGTCGCCGACGTGCTGGTCCTGCCGGTGGCCACGGACGCCGGTGAGGAATGGGTGGCCGTCGACGCCGCCCAGGCGGTGGTCACCCCGGTCAAGTCGCTCGACCTCACCCGCGGCGTCGGCAAGGTCGAGCTGGACGGCGTACGGGTGCCGGCCGAGCGGGTGCTGACCGGATTGACCGGCGGCGAGGTACGCAACCTGGCCGCGATCGTCCTCGGCGCGGACGCGGTCGGGGTGGCCGCCTGGTGCGTGGCCGCCGCCGCCGACTACGCGAAGGTCCGGGTGCAGTTCGGCCGCCCGATCGGCCAGTTCCAGGGCGTCAAGCACAAGATCTCCCGGATGCTGGTCGCGCTGGAGCAGGCGCGGGCCACCGTCTGGGACGCCACCCGGGCGGAGGGCGCCGAGCGCGACTACGCCGCGGCGATCGCCGCCGTCATGGCGCCCGACGCCGCCGTGCAGTGCGCCAAGGACGCGATCCAGACGTTCGGCGGCATCGGCTACACCTTCGAGCACGACGCGCACCTGTACTACCGCCGGGCGCTGACCATCCGGGCGCTGCTGGGCCCCTCCGCCGAGTGGTCCGACCGGGTCGCCGAACTCGCGCTGCGGGGCGTCACGCGGGAGATGGAGATCGACCTGCCGGAGGAGTCGCAGCCGCTGCGCGAGGCCATCCGGGCGGAGCTGGCCGAGATCGCCGCCCTGGAGGGCGTGGAGCAGCGCAGGGCGCTGGCCAAGGCGGGATTCGTCATGCCGCACCTGCCCAAGCCCTGGGGCCGCGCGGCCTCGCCGCTGGAACAGGTGCTCATCCACCAGGAGATCAAGGCGGCCAAGATCAAGCTGCCGCAGATGATCATCGGTGCGTGGGTGGTGCCGTCGCTGGTCACGTACGGCACGCCGGAGCAGCAGGAGCGGTTCCTGCCGCCGACGCTGAGCGGCGAGCTGATCTGGTGCCAGCTCTTCTCCGAGCCGGAGGCCGGCTCCGACCTCGCCTCGCTGCAGATGAAGGCGGAGAAGGTCGAGGGCGGCTGGAAGCTCAACGGCCAGAAGATCTGGACGTCGGTGGCGCACGTCGCCGAGTGGGCCATCTGCATCGCGCGGTCCGACCCGTCCAAGCCCAAGCACGACGGCATCACCTATTTCCTCGTGGACATGAAGGCGCCGGGCGTCACCGTACGGCCGCTGACCGAGATGACCGGGGAGAACCTGTTCAACGAGGTGTTCCTCGACGACGTCTTCGTGCCGGACGAGATGGTCGTCGGCGAGGTCAACGAGGGCTGGCGGGTCGCCAGGAACACGCTGTCGAACGAGCGGGTCTCGCTGTCGTCCGGCTCGGGCGGCACCGGCGCCTCGGTGCCCGACCTGCTCGGCCTGGTCGGGCGGCTGGGCCGTGAGCTCACCCCCGCCGAGCGGCAGGACCTCGCCCGCGTCGTCTGCGAGGCGCACTCGATCAACGCGCTGTCGCTGCGAGTGACCCTCAAGCAGCTCGCCGGCACCGAGCCGGGGGCCGACGCGTCGGTGCGCAAGCTGCTGTCCACCGCGCACGCGCAGCACGTCTCGGAGGTGGCGGTCTCGCTGCTCGGCCCGGCCGCCGTCACCGCCGCCGACTGGAAGCTCGGCGACGCCGGCTACTGGAACCGCGCCGTGCTGGCGACCCGCGCGATGACGATCTACGGCGGCACCACGGAGGTGCAGCTCAACATCATCGCCGAGCGCATGCTCGGCCTGCCCCGCGACCCCGAGCCGGGCAAGTAGTCCTCGGGTGATCGGGCGGGCCCGTGGCCGGCCCGCCCGATCTCGGCCGCCGTAACCTCGGCGGCCTCATCAGGATGCACGCCGCACCATGCGATCTCGCCCGCCTGCTGACCAATCCGCTCGGACAACGCGCAGCGGCGCGCCCACGGACGCCCTCGGCCGCGCGGGCCGGGTACACCCCGGTTGCCGCCGGGACACCGGGTGAGGCCCAATAGCCTGTACGACATGTGGCGGCCCTTCCGATTCGCGCGGCTTGGCCTCGCGGGACGTGAGGGCGCCGCCCCGGTGCTCGCGCGGATCGGGCCCGCCCTGCTCGGCCTGGCGTTCGGCGTGCTGGCGCTCGGGCCCGCCCTCGGACCGGGCTTCGTGCTGCGCTACGACATGGTGTTCGTCCCGGACCCGCCGCTGCGCCTCGGCGACGGCTT
>JADGHC010000043.1 GCA_019689655.1 Microbispora sp. | reverse complement strand
GGCCGCACCCGCCGCGCCCGCCGCCGGGCCTCCCGCGACGATCTGCTCACCATCCACCAGACGCCGCGCGAGGTTGATCCCGCCCGGCTTCGCTCCCTTGCGGAGACCTCCCGCGGCCTCGATCGCGTCGGCCACCCGCGAGCCGGACGCGAGCACGAACACCCCCGGCTTGCGGACCTTGCCCGTCACGTACACCACGACGGGTGCGGATGAACCGGATGTGGCGGCCAGTGCACTGCCGGAGCCGGGGACGTAGGCCGTCGCACCCGGTCCTGTGCCGGCCCCGGCTCCGGGCGGCGTCGTGCGCGAGACCGCACCCGGCGCCATCGGGGAGCGGACGGCGGGGTCTTCGGCCGGGCGAAGGTCGCCGGCGGCGGCCGCCGGGAGCGGCGGGGCGACCGGCTCGGCCACCGGCCTCGACCGCCAGGCCAGAACGGCCGTGACGACCGCGGCGAGCAGGCCGGCGGCGAGCAGCACGCGCAGCCCGGGCAGCCCGGGGTCGAGCCGTGGCAACGCGCGGCCCAGCGCCGCTCGTCCGTATGCCCGCAGGTCGCCGGGCGCTTCCGCCGGCTCCTCCACGGGCTCCTGCCACCGGTCGGCGTCCCCCTCGGGCATGCCGAAGCCGGGACCGTCCTCCCCCGGCCGATCACCCCGCGCATAGGTCTCCGTACCGGCGGCATGGGGGGCGCCGAACGACGGCGGCGGGCCCGGCGGGGACGGCGTCGACCGCAGGCGACCGGAAGGGGGCACCGGATCGAGCGGGCGCAGCAGCCCGCGCAGGCGGGACTCCCGCACGACGGCGTCGCGTGCGGCCCCGCGAGACTCCTTGCTTCGCACGCCAAAGGACGGTAGGCACGCCCGGTGACCACGCCCGGTCCCGAACCTGATTCTGTGGACAACCCCGGGCCGGGGCCGCGCGATACGCCGATGGCGGGACGAATCCCGTCACCCTGATCCCGATCCCGGAATCTCGCCGAAACCCGTCGACGACGGCGGTGGCGCCGAGCGATTCCCGGACGCTATCGGCGCCGAGGATGGCGGCCGGTAATCGGCGCACGGTGGCACGAGGCGTCGGCGCGAACGACACCCGGCGTCACCGGGACGGCACGGGGCCGGCGCGCCGCGGGGGAAGCTCAGTCCAGGGCGGGGGCGACGGTGACGCCGAGCATGCCCGGGCCGACGTGCGCGCCGAGGACCGGGCCGATCTCGGCCACCCACATCCGGGCGAGCCCGGGCAGGCGCGCCGTCAGCGCCTTCGTGAGGTCCTCGGCCCGCTCGGCCGCCATCAGGTGCTGCACGGTCACGTCGACGGGCCGGTCCCCGGCGACGCCGACGGCCAGACCCTCCAATCGGGCGAGGGCGTGGCTCGCGGTGCGGACCTTCTCCAGCACGCCGATCTCGCCTCCGGCCACGCGCAGCAGTGGTTTGATCGACAGCGCCGAGCCCAGGAGGTTGGTCACCCGGCCGATGCGGCCGCCGTGCCGCAGGTAGTCGAGCGTCTCCACGTAGAAGAACGTGCGCGTGGCCGCGGCCCGCCGCCGGGCCGCACCGGCCCCTCGGCGGCGGGGGCTCCCGCCTTGGCCGCCCCCGCGGCGGCCAGCACCGCGAAGCCGAGCCCCATGCCGATCGACCCGCTGTCGACGACCTCGACCGGTACGGGGGCGTCACGCGCGGCCAGACGCGCGGAGTCGGCGGTGCCGGACAGCGCGCCGGACAGGTGGACGGAGACGACCGCCCCGGCGCCGTCCGCGGCGGCCCGCCGATAGGCGTCCGCGAAGCGCTCGGGTGCCGGGCGCGAGGTGACGATCGGTGAGCGCTCCCTGAGGGCACGGGCGAGAAGACCGGCGTCGAACGGGGTCACGTCGTCGATCTCGCGATCACCCAGGATCACCCGGACCGGTACGACGGCGATGTTCCATCTGCTCGCCGCCTCGGCACCGAGGTACGCCGTGGAATCGGTGACGACGGCGACAGATGGTGACATATCGCGAGATTACCCGGCGGTGATCGCCCGGCAACCCCGTGACGAACTCCCGCCCGGACATGCCCGCACGGACCCGCGCCCCGGGATCACGGACCACGTTCCGGGCCGTGTCATAGACGTACGACGGGCTCCGCCCGGGGCCGGGCGGGCGAGGATGATCACTGAACGGGGATCGTCACTGAACGGGGACTCCGCCCCGCCAGACGCGGCGCGGCTTGAGACCGAACGACCAGGCGAACGCGCCCTCGTGGTCGGCGTCCCACTGCACGATGTCGGCGAGGCGGCCGGGGGCGAGGATGCCGCGGTCGGGCGCGCCGAGGACCTGGGCGCCGCCCAGCGTGGCGGCCCGCAGGGCGTCGCCGACGCTCATCCCGAACGCCGCCACCGCGAGGCTGATGACCAGGGACATCGAGGTGATGCCGCAGTGGCCGGGGTTGTGGTCGCTGCCGAGCGCCACCGGGACCCCCTGGGCGAGCATCCGGCGCACCGGCGGGAGGTGGCCCACCTGCAGGGCCGTGCCCGGGCAGACGACGGCGGGCACGCCGTACCTCGCCATCAGGGCGACGTCCTCGTCGGAGGCGTGGTGGAGCAGGTCGGCGGAGGCGCAGCCCATCTCGGCCGCGAGCTGAACGGCGCCGCGCCGGTTGTAGGCGCCCGCGTGGATGCGCGGCAGCAGCCCGACGTTGCGGCCGGCGGCCAGCACCCAGCGGGCCTCCTCCGCGGTGAAGTGGCCGTCGTCGCAGTAGACGTCCACGCTGTCGGCCCCGGCGCCGGCGGCGTCCGCGCACCATGAGGCCACGGCCTCGACGTAGTCGCGCTGGCGGCCGAAGTATTCCGGCGGAACCACGTGGGCGGCCAGGAACGTGACGTGGATCCGCGGCATCATCGGCTCTTTTTCGAGCTCGCGCAGCAGCCGTACGTCGGCCAGCTCGCCGTCGCGGGTCAGGTGGTAGCCGGTCTTGGCCTCGACGGTCGTGGTGCCGCCGAGCAGCCACTCGCGCAGCCGCTCGCGGACCCCGTTGCACAGCGTCCAGGGGTCGGTGCCGCGCGTCACCGTGACGGTCGAGCCGATGCCGCCGCCCGCCGCCGCGATCGCCGAGGCGCTGGATCCCCCGGAACGCATGGCCATCTCGGCGTACCGGTTTCCGGCGTACACCGGGTGGGTGTGCGCGTCGATGAGACCGGGTGTGACGAGCGCCCCGCCGAGGTTCTCCACGTGGTCGACGTCGACGATGTCGTCCACCACTCCCGGAACGCTCTGCGGAAGATCGGCGGCGCGGCCGACCCATGCGATCCGGTCGTTGTGCACCAGGATCGCGGCGTTGCTGCAGACATCGTGCCCGGTCCAGAGCCGGCCGATGTTGGTGAGAAGGCGAACGGTCATCCGACCACCTGCCAAACACCCCGGGACGACGAACGGCCCCCGCCTGCGGGCGCCTGGCCCGCCGGGTCCGCTTCGTGTCCGGACGTCATTGGGGGGTCTCCTGCCTCATCGCGCACCGATGCTGTGCGATGACCCTACCGCCCGGATCTCGAACCCGGGCGATTCAGTTCAGTTACGTTATTTCACGGATGGGCTTGATGTACAGGGTTAGCGACAGAAACGCGCGCGGACCTCATATGCGTCGCCGCGCATCAGTTGTCTCACACGCTGCGCGAAGTCAGGACCGGCGACGATCCGAACCCGGCGAACGCCTTGAACGGGGTGACCACACTGCCTGGAGTCATGTTGTTACCCACGCTATAAGGTCCCATTAGGCTTTCCTTATCGTAGCAAGGGCAACCGAAGGCGGGCCACCGACACGCCGCCGGTGACCCGCCGCGGGATGACTCAGACGGTCTCGACGGGCTTGGCCACCCGGTCCAGCTCCGCGTACAGGCCGGCGAAGACCCGGGCGTGCAGGATCGTGCCGTCGCCGGTGTGCTCCAGCGACAGGACCTCGCCCTCGCTGTGCGCCCGCGCGATCAGGTCTCCCCTGTCGTACGGCACCAGCAGCCTGACCTCGTGGTCGAGGCGGGGCAGCTCGCGCTCGATCATGGCCATCAGCTCGCCGATCCCGGCCCCGGTGCGGGCGGAGACGACCACGCTGTGCCGCTCCTTCATCGTCAGCCGGGTCAGCACGACCGGGTCGGCGGCGTCGGCCTTGTTGATGACGACGATCTCCGGGATGTCCCGCGCGCCGTCGATCTCGGCCAGCACCTCGCGGACCGCGGCGATCTGCGCCTCGGGGTCGGGGTGCGACCCGTCGACCACGTGGAGGATCAGATCGGCGTCGGCGACCTCCTCCAGCGTCGAGCGGAACGCCTCGACGAGCTGGTGGGGCAGGTGCCGCACGAACCCGACCGTGTCGGCCAGCGTGAACACGCGGCCTTCGGGCGTACGCGCCCGGCGCACGGTCGGATCGAGGGTCGCGAACAGCGCGTCCTCGACCAGCACGCCCGCCCCGGTCAGCCGGTTGAGCAGCGACGACTTGCCGGCGTTGGTGTATCCGGCGATGGCCACGGCCGGCACCTCGCGGGCCTGCCGGCGGTGCCGCTTGGTCTGCCGGGCGGTCGACATCTCCTTGATCTGCCGCCGCAGCTTGGCCATCCGCTCGCGGATCCGCCGCCGGTCCAGCTCGATCTTGGTCTCACCGGGGCCGCGGCCGCCGATGCCGACGCCGCCCGCGGCGCGGCCGCCGACCTGGCGGGACAGGTTGCCACCCCAGCCTCGCAGGCGCGGCAGCAGGTATTGCAGCTGCGCCAGCTCGACCTGTGCCTTGCCTTCGCGGCTCTTGGCGTGCTGCGCGAAGATGTCCAGGATCAGCGCGGTCCGGTCGATGACCTTGACCTTGACGATCTCTTCGAGCTGGCGGAGCTGGCCGGGGGTCAGCTCGCCGTCGCAGATCACGGTGTCGGCGCCGCTGGCGGCCACGATGTCACGCAGCTCGATCGCCTTGCCCGAGCCGATGTAGGTGGCGGGGTCGGGCCGGTCGCGACGCTGGATCAATCCCTCCAGCACCTGCGATCCGGCGGTCTCGGCCAGGAGCTTCAGCTCCTGCAGGGAGTTCTCCGCGTCCAGCGCGGTGCCGCCCGTCCAGACGCCCACCAGGACGACACGCTCCAGCCGGAGCTGCCGATACTCGACTTCGGTGACGTCTTCGAGCTCTGTCGACAGACCCGCGACACGGCGCAGCGCGTGTCGCTCTTCCAGCTCGTAATCGCCCACGGCGAGGTCTTCGGGCTCGTTTCGCATATATGTCATCTCTACTAGGCAGAACAGACGGACACCCCGATGCCTTCCCGGCCCCTGGTGTCCTGCGTCGATGGTGACACGACCTCCGGGACGTACGCACTCCCTTAATTGGAGCCACAGCCTGGGGCGCGGAGAGCCGGTCCCGGGAGTTCAGACCGGCGAGGCCAGCGGGAGCAGCAGCAGGAAGGAGGCGCCGCGTGGGCTGTCCGCGACCACCAGCGCGCCGCCGTGGCACTCCGCGATCTGGCGGGCGATGGGCAGCCAGAGCCCGGCGCCCCCGGTGCTCCCGCCGCGGGCCGAGTCGAGCCGGATGAGGCGGCTGACGCTCGGCTCGCCGTGGCCGCCGCCGGCGACCGCGCCGTCGTTGAGCACTTCCAGCACGGCGATCCCCGCCCGGAACCGGGGATCGCCGTCGTCGGCGTCCTCCCGGCGCACGGCGACCGTCACCCTGCGCTCCGCACGCCGCTCGGCGTTGTCGAGCACGCTCGTGACGAGCTGACCGAGCCGGGCGCGGTCGCCGACGACCGTCACGCCGCTCGCGAGCCGGCGGACGATGGCCCGCGTGGGCCTGCGGGCGTCCAGCAGGGCGGCGACGAGCTCGGCCAGGTCGAGCCGTTCGCGCTCGCCCATCGCGGCCTCGTCCAGGCGGGTGAGCGTGAGCAGGTCGGCCGCGATCACCTGGAGCCGGTCCAGGCTCCGCAGGACGTCCCGTACCAGCGCGTTCACGTCGATGTCCTCCGGCGCGAGCAGTGCGCACTCCATCTGGGCGCGGATGGCGGTGATCGGGCTGCGCAGCTCGTGGGAGGCGTCGGCGGTGAAGCGGCGCAGCTCCTCGTACGCGCTCTCGAGCCGGTCGAGGGTGTAGTTGACGCTCTCCGCCAGGCGGCGGATCTCGTCTTTGGCGATGAACACCCGGATCCTCCGGCCGAGACTGGTCTTGTGGATCTCGTCGAGCTGGGCGCTGATCGAGTCGACGGGCCGGAGCGATCGGCGGACGATCCGGTGGACGCCGCACACGACGGAGGCGGTGGCGACGACGGTCCCGCCGGTCAGCAACGCCAGCAGGCCGGGGTAGACGTAGAAGGGGACCGCCGGCACCGCGCTGTAGACGGTCCATGTGCCGTCGCGGTAGACCTGCTGTGCGACCACGATCTCGCACTTGCCGGCGCCGAAGACGTGGTCGCAGACGACGCCGCTCGCGCTCCGGCGCGGGGCCTTCGGCAGGAAGCGCGCCATCGGCGGCTTGCCCTGCAGGTCCGCGGTCGCCGCGACGACCTTGCCGGCGGGATCGACGACCTGGATGGGGCGGATCAGGCTGGGCGGGATCGACGGGAGCGGGTTGCCGATCTCTCCCCGGTCCAGACGGTACGCGATGAGGTCGCCGGCGGCGGTCGCCTCCCTGACGAGGTCATGCGTGCTCACGCGATGGAGGGCGGACATCAGGGCGACGGAGAACAGGACGCACAGCACGAACACGGCCCCGCCGGTGATCAGCGACAGACGAGTCTTGATCGGCCATGTATCGGGACTGTTAACATGCCACCCATCGCGTCGGGCTCAACCAGGTTCTCTGCCCCGAACCTTCCCGCCCTGTCTTCAGCGCCGGGTGAAGAATTCGTATGGGTGACGGCCGGGTTGACACGGAAATCCCGCGCGATTGCCGGCCCGCTTCCGGCGGTTCGCCTTTCGGCCGTGCATTCCGCTTCATGATCTGAACCGGTCCCGCAATAAACGGGAAATCCCGCACCGGCACCAGCCGGGAAAGGGCATGTCGCCCACGGTGGCGGCAGACGGTCCCGGCGGCCCGCGTCACAGCTTGTGCACCTCGGCGTTGCCCGATCCGGTCCTGATTCTGATCGCGTGCGGTGCCGAGGCGTCGTTCGCCACCTCGATCGTGCGGTCGCCGCTCCCCGTCGACGCGTTGACGTTGTAGGTGCCGTCCGGCACCCAGAGCCGGCTGTCGCCCGACCCGGTCACCACCCGCACGTCGGCGGGCGCGGCCGAGAACCTGAGGGTGATGTCCCCCGATCCCGTACGGACGCTGACCCGGGCCGAGGCGAGCCTGCGCGCGTCGACGTCGCCCGATCCCGCGGAGGCGTTGACCTGGCCGGTGAGGTCGCGCAGGGTGATGTCCCCGGAGCCGGTGTCGATCTTCACGGTGAGACCGCGCGGCACCTCCACCCTGTAGTCCACCGAGCAGTTGTCGCACGTGTAGGCCAGCCTGAGCGTGTCGCCCTCGACGGAGTGACCGTTTGCGGGTTTTTCCTCCCCGTACCAGTGCAAAGTCTCGGTGACGTGCACGCCGGACCTGTCTTTCTCGCTCACCACGACGTCGCCCGCCCCCGAGTGCGTGTCGAGGACGGCCACCTTGTCCGTCACGTCGTAGGACCGCACGGCCTGCTGCCCGTTGAAGCCGAGCCGCACGTCGCAGGCCGCGACGGCGAGGCTCAGCCCCGCAACGGCCCCCGCGACGGCCATCGTCTTGTATCTCATGTCCCCGATCGTGCGCCATGCGTGCGGCGCCTCCCATCGGGGAAGTCCCTCAGCATCCCCTGAACCGTCCCCGACGGGACACCCTCGTTGACCCCCGGCCATCCCGTGAAGTAGCGTCGATTCCACAATTCAGAACTATTTTTCCGGAAGGTGGAAAATGACGGAAGGCGTCGAGATCACAGGCCCCCTGCTGGACCGGTTCGACGAGATCCTCACCCCCGAGGCCCTCGGCTTCGTGGCCACCTTGCAGCGCGAGTTCGACCCCAGGCGCCGGGAACTGCTGGCGGCCCGCCAGGCGCGCCAGGAGGAGCTGTCCGCGGGAGGCATGCTCGGCTTCCTTCCCGAGACCGCCCACATCCGCGAGTCGCAGTGGCAGGTCGCCCCGCCGGCGCCGGGGCTGGTGGACCGCCGGGTCGAGATCACCGGTCCCGTCGACCGCAAGATGACGATCAACGCGCTCAACTCCGGCGCGAAGGTCTGGCTGGCCGACTTCGAGGACGCCAACTCCCCGACCTGGGAGAACACGATCAACGGGCAGATCAACCTGCGCGACGCCCTCGACCGTACGATCGACTTCGAGACCGGCGGCAAGACGTACGCGCTGCGGCCGGACGAGGAGCTGGCCACGATCGTGGTCCGCCCGCGCGGCTGGCACCTGCCGGAAAAGCACATCCTCGTGGACGGCGCGCGGATGTCGGGGTCGCTGCTCGACTTCGGCCTCTACTTCTTCCACTGCGCCAAGCGGCAGATCGACAAGGGCCGCGGGCCGTACTTCTACCTGCCGAAGCTGGAGTCGCACCTGGAGGCGCGGCTGTGGAACGACGTGTTCGTCCGCGCCCAGGAGCTGCTCGGCATCCCCAGGGGGACGATCAGGGCGACCGTGCTGATCGAGACCTACCCGGCCGCGTTCGAGATGGAGGAGATCCTCTACGAGCTGCGCGAGCACTCCGCCGGCCTGAACGCCGGACGCTGGGACTACCTGTTCAGCGTCATCAAGAAGTTCCGCACCCGGGGCCGGGAGTTCCTGCTGCCCGAGCGCAACGCGGTGACGATGACCGCGCCGTTCATGCGGGCCTACACCGAGCTGCTGGTGCGCACCTGCCACAAGCGCGGAGCGCACGCGATCGGCGGCATGGCGGCCTTCATCCCGTCCCGCCGCGATCCCGAGGTCAACAAGGTCGCGCTGGAGAAGGTGCGGGCCGACAAGACCCGCGAGTCGGGCGACGGCTTCGACGGCTCCTGGGTGGCCCACCCCGACCTCGTGCCGATCTGCCGCGAGGTGTTCGACGGCGTGCTCGGCGACCGGCCCAACCAGATCGACCGGCTGCGCGAGGACGTCCACGTCACGGCCGAGGACCTGCTGGCGGTCTCCAAGACCCCCGGCGAGATCACCGAGGCCGGGCTGCGCAACAACGTGGACGTCGGCCTGCGCTACCTGGCCGCCTGGATGGGCGGCAACGGCGCCGCGGCGATCCACAACCTGATGGAGGACGCGGCGACCGCCGAGATCTGCCGCTCGCAGGTCTGGCAGTGGATCCACAACGACATCACGCTGGCCGACACCGGCGCGGTGGTGACACGGGAGCTCGTGGAGCGGATCATCGAGGAGGAACTGGCCCGGATCGCCACCGAGCCGGGCTACGACGAGAAGCTCTACGCGCAGGCCACGGCCTTGTTCAAGGAGGTCGCCCTTGACGACGACTTCGCGGAGTTCCTTACGCTTCCGGCGTACGAACGGTTGCCGTGACGCCGTGAGGGGAAGCGGGAGCCGATGACGGAGCTGGAACGGCTGACGGCGCGGCTGACCGCCGCGCTCCCGCCGGACGCCGTCATCACCGACCCCGTACGGCTGCGCACCTACGAGTGCGACGGGCTGACCGTCCATCGGGCGACGCCCGGGGTGGTCGTGCTGCCCGAAACGGCCGAGCAGGTGGCGGCGGTCGTGCGGCTGTGCGGCGACCACGGCGTGCCGTTCGTCGCCAGGGGATCGGGCACCGGCCTGTCGGGCGGCGCCCTGCCCCGGACGGACGGCGTGCTGATCGTCACCTCCCGCATGCGGCGGATCATCGAGATCGACATCCCGAACCGGCGGGCCGTGGTGGAGCCCGGGGTGACGAACCTGGCGATCACCGAGGCCGTGCGCGACCGGGGGTACTACTACGCTCCCGACCCCTCCAGCCAGCAGGTCTGCTCGATCGGCGGCAACGTGGCGGAGAACTCCGGCGGCGCGCACTGCCTCAAGTACGGCTTCACGGTCAACCACGTCCTCGCCGCCGAGATCGTCACGCCCGACGGGGAGATCGTGGAGCTGTCGGCCCACGACCCCGGCTACGACCTGCTCGGCGCGTTCATCGGCTCGGAGGGCACGCTCGGCATCGCCACCAAGATCACCGTACGGCTGTCGCGGGCGCCCGAGGCGGTCACCACCCTGCTCGCCGCCTTCACCGGCATCGAGGCCGGCGGGCAGGCGGTGTCCGCGATCATCGCGGCGGGCGTCGTGCCGGCCGCGATCGAGATGATGGACGCGCTGGCGATCGAGGCGGCCGAGGCCGCCGTCCACTGCCGCTACCCCGCCGGGGCGGGAGCCGTGCTCATCGTGGAGCTGGACGGCCCGCGCGCCGAGGTGGAGCACGAGTTCGCGGCCGTCGAGCGGATCTGCCGCGACAGCGGCGCGTTCGAGATCCGGGTGGCCGCCTCCGCCGAGGAGCGGGCGGCGATCTGGAAGGGCCGCAAGTCGGCGTTCGCCGCCGTGGGCCGGATCAGCCCGGCGTACATCGTGCAGGACGGGGTGGTGCCGCGCACCGCGCTGCCGCGCGTGCTCGCCGGGATCGACCGGCTGCAGGAGGAGTACGGCATCCGGGTGGCCAACGTCTTCCACGCGGGCGACGGCAACCTCCATCCCCTCGTGCTGTTCGACGACGCCGTGCCGGGCGAGGCCGAGCGCGCCGAGGACGTCAGCGGGCGCATCCTCGACCTGTGCATCGAGCACGGCGGGTCGATCACCGGGGAGCACGGCGTCGGCGTGGACAAGGCCCGCTACATGCCGCGGATGTTCACCGGCGACGACCTCGACACCATGCAGCTCGTGCGGTGCGCGTTCGATCCCCGGGGGCTGGCCAACCCGGGCAAGGTCTTCCCCACCCCGCGTCTGTGCGGCGAGGTGCCGGGCGTGCGCAAGGGCGCGCATCCCCTGGTCGAGGCCGGCATTGCGGAGCAGTTCTGATGCACAACCAGGACATGCCGGACGGGTGGGACGCGCTGAAGGGCACCGGCGTGGCGGTGCGCACGGCCGGCGACGGGGACGAGGTCGCGGGCGTGCGACCCCGGTGGGTGGCGCTGCCCGAGTCGGCCGGGGAGATCGCGGCGGTCATGCGGGCGTGCGCGGCGCACGACCTGGCGGCCGTACCGACCGGCGGCGGGACGAAGCTGCACTGGGGCGCGCCGCCCACACGCTGCGACGTGCTCGTCGACCTGTGCTGCATGAACCGGGTGATCGAGCACGCGGCCGGCGACCTGGTCGTACGGGCACAGGCCGGGGTGACCGTGGAGGCGCTGGCCGGCGTCCTCGCCGCGGAGGGACAGGAGCTCGCGCTCGACGTGCCCGTGCCGGGCACCACGGTCGGCGGGCTGCTGGCCACCGGCATCGCCGGGCCGCGCAGGTTCCGCCGCGGCACGGCCCGCGACCTGCTCATCGGCGTCACGGTCGTGCTGGCCGACGGCACCATCGCCAAGTCGGGCGGGAAGGTCGTCAAGAACGTCGCGGGATACGACCTCGGCAAGCTGCTCACCGGCTCGTACGGCACGCTGGGGATCATCGCGGACGCGACCTTCCGCCTCCATCCGCTGCCCGCCGCCCGCGTCTGGGTGACCACGACCGTGGCACGGCCGGTGACCGAGACGGAGCGGGCTCCGGCGGTCGCCGGCTTCCTGCCCGCAACGGTCGCGCCGGTGACCGAGTCGCCGCTGGAGCCGAGCGCGGTGGAGATCGACTGGCCGGACGTGGACGGTCCCTGCACGCTGGCGGTCCTGGTCGAGGGGGCCGCCGCGGCCGAGCGCGCCAAGACGCTGCGCGAGCTGACGGGCGAGGCGGCGGAGGTGACCGAGGAGCCGCCGCCGTGGTGGAACCGGCTTCCGGACGACGACGCGCTGCTCGAGCTCAGGGCCTGCCCCGCCGCCCTCGCCCGCGTGCTCCCCGCCCTGCGGGAGGCCGCGCACGCGTCGGGGGCGCGGCCGGCGATCCGCGGCTCGCTCGCCGCCGGGACGCTGCACATCGGCCTGCGCGGCCGGCCCGGCCAGATCGCCGATTTCGTGGGCCTGGCCCGTGACCACGCCGAGGGAACGTACGACGGGCGCGTCATCGTGCTCGCCGCGCCCGAGGAGACCGCGCGCCGCGCAGGCATATGGGGGCGCGTCGGCGCGCTGCCGCTGATGCGCCGGGTCAAGGAGCGGTTCGATCCCGATCACCGGCTGTCCCCCGGCCGCTTGGCAGGAGGCGTCTGATGGACCCCGAGCTGATCAAGGACTGCGTCCACTGCGGGTTCTGCCTGCCCACCTGCCCGACGTACGTGCTGTGGGGCGAGGAGATGGACTCCCCGCGCGGGCGCATCCATCTCATGGGGCAGCACGTCGAGGGCACGCCGCTCACCGGCGTCATGGCCGGTCACTTCGACGCCTGCCTGGGCTGCATGGCGTGCGTGACCGCCTGCCCGTCCGGGGTGCGGTACGACCGCCTGATCGAGCAGACCCGCGCGGTCGTCGAACGCGAGCACGTGCGCCCGCCCGACGAGGTGGCGATCCGTGCGCTGGTGTTCGCGCTGTTCCCCTACCGGCGCAGGCTGCGGGCGATGCGGCTGCCCATGCGGCTGGCCAGGCGGCTGCGGGCGTTTCTCGAGCGGGTGCACCCCTCCCTCGGGGCGATGGCCGAGCTGGCCCCCGACGCCCCCCGGCCCGTACGGCTGCCGCCGCTGGTGCGGGCGCGGCGGCGGCGCAGGGCACGGGTCGGGCTGCTCACCGGATGCGTGCAGGGCGAGTTCTTCCCGCAGGTCAACGCGGCGACGGCCCGGGTGCTCGCGCTGGAGGGCTGCGACGTGGTGATCCCGCCCCGGCAGGGCTGTTGCGGGGCGCTGTCGCTGCACTCGGGCCGCGAGGACGAGGCGAAGAGGTTCGCCCGCCGCACGATCGAGACGTTCGAGCGGGCCGGCGTGGACGCCGTGGTGGTGAACGCGGCGGGCTGCGGATCGAGCATGAAGGACTACGCCGAGGTGCTGGCCGGCGAGCCCGGATGGGCGGCCCGCGCGCGGGCGCTGCCGACGCGCGACCTGGCCGAGTTCCTGACCGAGCTGGGACCGGTGGCCGAGCGCCACCCGCTGCCGGTCACGGTCGCCTACCACGACGCCTGCCACCTGGCCCACGCCCAGGGCGTGCGCGCCCAGCCGCGGGCGCTGCTGCGCGCGATCCCGGGGCTGGAGCTGCGGGAGATCGAGGAGTCCGCGATCTGCTGCGGGTCGGCGGGCACCTACAACATCTTCCAGCCGGAGGCGGCCCGGGAGCTGGGCGACCGCAAGGCCGAGCGGGTGCTCGCCACCGGCGCCCGCCTGCTGGTGTCGGCCAACCCGGGATGCACGATGCAGATCGCGGCCGCCGTCCGGAGGGCGGGCAAGGGAGAGCTGCGCATCGCCCACACGGCCGAGGTGCTCGACGCCTCGCTGCGGGGGTTGGATCCCGGCATGCTGGGATGGTCCCCGCGTTGAGGATGACACCGCCGAGGAGGAGGTCGCGGTGACCGTGCAGAGCGTCGACCGTGCGCTGGACGTGCTCGAGGCACTGTCCGAGCACGGCGGCCAGGCCGGCCTGTCGGAGATCGCCGCCAGGACCGGCCTGCCGTACGGGACGATCCACCGGCTGTTACAGACGTTGCTCGCACGCGGGTACGTCCGGCAGGAGTCCGACCGGCGGTACGCGCTCGGCGGCGCGCTGGTGCGCATCGGCGGGGTGGCCGAGCGCATGCTCGCGGTCTGGGCCGAGCCGTTTCTCGCGAGGCTCGTGGAGCTGTCCGGCGAGACCGCCAACCTCGCCGTGCTGGAGGGCGACTACGTCGTCTACGTGGCCCAGGTGCCCTCGCCCCGCAGGCTGCGGATGTTCGCCGAGGTCGGCCGCCGGGTGCCGCCGCACAGCACGGCCGTGGGCAAGGCCCTGCTCGCCGGGCGGGAGGACGCGGAGGCGGTGTTCCGGCGCACCGGGCTGCCCCGCCGTACGGACCGGACCATCACGACGATCGGCGAACTGCTCGAGGAGCTCGACCGGGTGCGCACCCGGGGGTACGCGCTCGACCTGGGCGAGGAGGAGAGCGGCGTGCACTGCATGGCCGTGCCGGTGCACGACGGCGGGCGGACCTTCGCGGCGATGTCGGTGTCGGGACCGGCCGAGCGCATCGACGCGATCGACCGCGAGGAGCTGGCCGCGATGCTGCGCAAGGTGGCCGAGGACTTCGGCGCCGCCGTCTTCCACTCCTGAATGTCGGCGGCATGGGTCAGGATGGGCTCATGTGCCGAAGCATCAAGACCCTGCGCCCGCCCTTCACCGATGAGGTGACCGAGGAGGACATCCGGGCGGCGGCCCTGCAGTACGTCCGCAAGATCTCCGGCTTCCGCGTGCCCGCCCCGCACAACGCCGAGGCGTTCGACCGCGCGGTCGACGCGGTCGCCGAGGCCAGCGCCACGCTTTTGGCCTCCCTCCGGGTGCGCGGTTCGGCCGCCCGCTAGCTCCGGTTGGGTCCGGGTCCGCGACATCGGCCGCGGCAAGACGCGCCGACCTCCTTGAGCGGTCGAGCTGATCCGGAAAGATCGATGTGCCAGATTTACCTGTGCCGCTGTTGGTACGCTCCAAAAGATCATCAGTTGAGGCACGGAGAACCGATTATGGGCCAGCCCCCCTACCCGCCCAATCAGCCATACGGGCACCCGCGGCAGCCCTACTACCAGCAGCAGCCTCCCTACCAGGGACAGCCATACCAGCAGCCGATGCCGTACCCGCCGCAGCAACCGATGCCGCGCAAGAGCGTGACGAAGCATCGGGGACTGTCCGCGAAGTCGCACATGTTCCACCTGCTCGCGACGGTCTTCACATGCGGACTGTGGGGACTGTTCGTGTGGCTCCCACTATGGATCTTCCGGCTGTTCGTCCGCCGCAAGCAGGTCACCAAGCACTATTACTGACCCGCCGCTGCCGAGCTCGACGGGCTACGGCGTGGCCATCGCGCGAACGATGGCGTGGAAGAGGTGGTTCTTCACCCGCCGGGCTCCGGCAGCGCCTCGTACGGCACCGGGCACGAGCGGATCTTCGCCTCCATTACGCGGGCCCGCTCCCTAGAGGTCGAAGACGGCCGCGAGCATGTCGCGTACGGCCTCCATGTCGCCGGCTGAGACGGTGCCGACGTGGGCGCCGGGCCCGGTCCCGATCCAGTCGCGGAGAATGCGCTGGATGTTGCCGGCATTGACGTAGCGTCGGCCGACACCGGGCACGTCGATGGCCACGGTGAGGAGATCCCCGTCGTCGTGACCCTTGACCTCCAGCGCGGGGATCCAGCGGCGATTCGGGTGAGCGAGGATGCCGGGGGCCGCGACGATCAGGACCGCACGCTCGCGGTTGATGCCCTTGGGCGTATAGACATAGACGCCGCCGTAGTGCAGGGTCACGCGGCGGCACCTGGCTGGTGGCGGGCAGCGTCGTCGGCGAGCTGGTCTTCCTGCTCGTTGAGGAGGGCTTCCCGCTCGGCGTCGGCCTGGTCCTGCGCGACAGGACCGTGTGAGAGCGCCCAGAAGCGCAGGGCTTCCTCGGCCACCTGCGACGGGTTCTTGCCTTCGCGCCTGGCCTGTGCGGCGATGAGCCGGATGGTGGATCGGCTGAGCGAGTAGGACTGCGACATCTTCGGCGACCTGTTCATGTGCCCACCGTACGCCTGGGCAAGGCATTCTTGCGAGGATTTCTAATAAGAAAGCGCGTGCCGTACACGACCCCGCGAAGCTCGGACCCCATCCGGCGGTGGCCGGTAGGCTCCCGGCACCTCCCCTCAAGGGCACGTCGTTCCAGGCGACGCGGCTGCCGCCGGAGGGAACCGGCCCGGCGGGTTCGGCGGAGTAGAGGCGAAGGGCGCGAGGGCGCCCACGGAAGGATTGCCTCTATGAACGGACAGAACGGGTGGTGAGGGCGGTAGTCGGCGACCCACGCTTCTCCTCGGTCGCCCCGGCTCACGGCCCCGGCGGCTCCCGCGACCACACCGGACCGGGATCGGCGGCCCGGACCGGGCCGTACGACGCCGGACCCCATGACGCCGGATCTCATGACGTAGGGCCTCACGACGCCGAGCCGAGCGATGCCATGCTGATCGCGGCCTCGCTGACCACGCCCGAGAGCTTCGCCGGCGTCTTCGACCGGCACGCGGACGAGATCCACGCCTACGCCGGCCGCCGCCTCGGCCCCGAGCACGCCGACGATGTGACGGCGGAGACGTTCCTCGTGGCGTTCCGCAAGCGGCACCGGTACGACACGTCCCGGCCGGACGCCCGGCCCTGGTTGTACGGCATCGCCGGCAATCTCATCTCCAGGCACCGCCGCGCGGAGGTCCGGCGCCTGCGGGCGCTGGCCCGCGCGCCGCACGAGGCCGGCAGCCTCCACGAGGAGGAACGCGGAGCGGAGCGGGCGAGCGCCGCCGCCTTGCGACCCGCCCTCGCCGCCGCGCTGGCCGGGCTCTCGGCCGCCGAACGCGACCTGCTCCTGCTGGTCGCCTGGGCCGACCTCTCCTACGAGGAGGCGGCCGAGGCCCTGAAGATCCCCATCGGCACGGTCCGCTCGCGCCTGCACCGGGTGCGCGGGAAGCTGCGCCGCCATCTCGACCTTCCCGAGGAGAACGACCGATGATCGACGAAATCGACCTGGTGGCGCGGCAGCGGCCCGACGCCCCGCCCTACTCCCTTGCGGCCAAGGCGGCCGCACGGCGACGGCTGACCAACCCGCAGGCCCCGCCCGCGCGCCCGCGCCGGTCCCTGCTGCTCGCGAGCGGTACGGCGCTGCTCGCCACGGCGGGCGTCGCGGCCGTCGTCGTCACCACGGCAGTCGCCCCCTCGGGACCGCAGACCCCGCCGCCGGCGGTGAGCCGGGGGGTCGTGACGCTGCCGAAGGTGTCGGCCATGTCCGCCGAGGAGGTGCTGGGCAGGGCCGCCCGCGCGGTGACGGACCTGGCCCCGCGCGACGACCAGTTCATCAAGGTCACCTCGCAGACGATGTACGAGGCCGACTCGGTGGACGAGAACGGGAAGGAGTCGCGCTACCTCTACCGGACGAAGCGGACGATCTGGTTGTCCGCCGACGGCACGAGGGACGGCGCGCTCAAGATCGAGCACCTGGAGCCCCGCGCCTACCCCGGCTGGCCGATCCCGCCCGAGGCGTACCAGGAGAAGGGCACCGAGTGGATGCGGCTCCCCGCCTGCAACAGCGTGCGGGAGACCGCCTACACGAACTTGAAGAAGCTGCCCACCGACCCGGAGAAGATGCGCGCTTACCTGTACGACCGCCCGCATGGCGACAACCCGCCCGACTCGGCGGCGTGGACGGCCGCCGGCGATCTGCTGCGGGAGACGTACATGCCGGCGCCTCAGCGTGCGGCGCTGTTCAAGGCCGCGGCCACGATCCCCGGGGTCACGGTGACCGAGAACGCCGAGGACGCGGCCGGACGGACCGGCATCGGCGTCGGCCGGGTCTTCGGCGGGGTGCGCGAGGAGATCATCTTCGACCCGTCCACGTACGAGCTGCTCGGGGAGCGCGGCATCGTGGTGGACGCGGAGCAGGCGAAGGCGCCCGTGGGGAAACTGGTGGCCTCGACCGCCCAGCTCAAGATCACGGTCGAAGACAGCGCGCCCGCGATCGGCGACTCCACCACCGGCTGCGGCTGATCCGCGCTCACTTCCGGCCCCGGGGCGGGCGCGACGGCCCGTGCCCGGGGCTCCGGGTTCAGGGCCATGATTTGCCGGACACGTCTTAAGATCGTCCTTTCTTGTCGCGGAAAGGGCGCGGGGTGTCACGACAGCGTGCGGGGTGGATCGCAGCCGGAGTCTTCGTGGCGGTGACGGCGGCCGGCGCCGCCGACACGTTCGTCACCGGGCGTCTCGACGGCCTGTGGTGGACCGTCATGTGGCAGCCGCTCCGCTATTACTTCGTGGAGGACGTCACCGAGGGGCCCACGCCCACCCCGGCCATGATGGTGAGCCTCTTCACGGTCCTCGCGCTCAAGACCTGGATGCTCCGGCAGGTGTTCACCCTCCCTCCGCGCGGGGCCCGGCCCGCCGACCGGCGGGTCTTTCTCGCCGCCATCGTCCTCGAGACGGGGTCGTCCATGACGACGGGCCGCTGACGACGATCCTGCCGGAGTTCGACGTGTTCCTGGCGGTGTGGCTCGCGCGCTCGGCCCGCGAACTCACCGCCGCGGACGGCACGCCCGCACCGCGTGGGCCGCTGCACCCGCGCGGGCCGTCCCGGCCGCTGACGCTGGCGGTCGTCCTGCTGTCGTTCCTCGTGCTGGTCGGGTCCGAGCAGACGGCGCGGCTCAGCTACAGCGGATGGGAGGACGAATGCGACGAGTGGACCCTCTTACTCCGCCGTTTCGGGGACACCAGACCGGAGGATAGAGGGAAGGCGTTCCTCTGCCACGCGCGAAGCACCGTGGACGGCGTGCCGCCGATGTTCCCCGACACCCTTCCCGACCAGTACGTCCTGGCCTACGGCAGACTGCTCTGCACGGCCGACGGGAAGGAGCTGGTGTTCCTCTGCCCGGACGTGGTGGCCCGCGACGAGCCCGAGTTGCTGCGCTCGGAGTCCGAAGAGCGTGCCGACATCGCCCGCTACGTCGCCGAGGAGAACGCCCGCTGCCGGGATCCCTGGCCGCGGCTGCGGGCCCGGCGGCAGGGCACGGCCGCGTACTTCCTGTTCGAGGGCGGAGGCTATGGCGTCTACGACCCGGAGGACGACACCTCGGGGGAGGGCGAGGACGTCTTCGACGCGGCGATCGACGACGGGTTCGTCGCCGCCGGGGGAAGCACGGTGGCCGTGATGACCTACGGTGAGAACGAGCCGATGTGCCTGACCGTGTAGGCGTTCGACTCCGCTCCCCCGCTGCGGGTGAAGGGCTGGGAGCAGGTGGCCGAGGTCGGCGTGGTCAGCCGCAGCGGCCGCCTGGTGGTGCCCACCTACGAGGAAGGCGGCGACCAGGGCGCCGGAAGACCCCTGCCGAACCTGGCCCTGAAGGGCCCGGGGCGATACCGCCTGCGGGTCTACGCCCGGATGAACGAGAAGGCCGGCGAGGAGCACCTGATCGTCGTGTTCCCGGGCCGGTCGGCCAAGAAGATCGTCTACCGGTGAGCCGACCGGCTCACTCGCACTGCTCCAGCATGGCCGCCTTGTCGGCGGAGGTCACCGGCAGGTCGTACTTGAGGGCGACCTGGGCGAAGCGCACGGCGTACGAGCAGCGGATCTCGCGGCGGGGCGGCAGCCAGGTGGCCGGGCCGGCGTCGCCCTTGGAACCGTTCGTGGAGCCGTCCACGGGCATGAGGTTGAGCGGGTCGTTGGCGATCTGCTTGCGCTTGCTCTCGCTCCACCGCGACGCGCCCATCTGCCAGTCGTACGACAAGGGCATCACGTGGTCGATCTGGACCTTCGCCGCGTCCGATTTGCTCCAGTCGATGACCTTGCCGGTGTACGGGTCGTACAGGGTCATGGAGACGATGACGCAGTTGGACCCGCTGCGGTACTTGACGTCCCGGCCGTCCCGCTTGAGCAGGTCGTTGCGGGTATCGCAGCCGTTGCGCCCCCACGGGACGCCGTCCACGTTGTCGGCCCAGGCGTAGCCGAACTTGTCGCGGTCGTAGCCGGACTTCGATCCCCGGCCCTTCGTCCGCACCTTGTCGATCAGTTCGCGGGCCTGTGCCCGGTCCTTGTCCGAGGTGATGGGCTTCAGGCCGGGGCCGGTGCCGTCGGGGTTGTCGAGCGGATTGACGCCCTGGTCCAGGACCGAGCCGCCCCGCGCACCGCCGCCCTGGGTCGTGAGGTCGCCGTCGAGTGCGGACGTCGGCCCGCAACCGGCCAGTACGGCCATCGTCACAGAGATTCCGGCGATCAACCCAGCGCCACGCCCGCCCAACTGTCACCCCTAAGTCATGAAAGATCCTCCTCAGATATAGCAAAGTGCAAAAAAGTGGCAAAGAAGGCGCGCATCGCGGGAAGGGGCGTCGGCGAGAGGGGATGGCCCGGGGCGCAGACGCGACGAGGGGCGCGGCGCGCCGTGCGCACCACGCCCCTCATCCGGGCGGAGCGGATCGG
>JADGHC010000583.1 GCA_019689655.1 Microbispora sp. | reverse complement strand
AGCCGCACGAGCACGCCGCGCCGGTCCTCGGGGTCGGGGCGCCGGGTGACCAATCCGGCGGCGGCCAGCCTGTCGATGCGGTTCGTCATCGTGCCCGAGGTCACCAAGGTGGCGCGCAGCAGCGCCCCCGGGCTCAGTTCGTACGGCTCGCCCGCGCGGCGCAGGGCCGTGAGCACGTCGAACTCCCACGACTCCATGTCATGGGACGCGAAGGCCGCGCGGCGCTCGCGCTCCAGGTGCCGGCTCAACCGGGAGACCCGGCTCAGCACCTCGAGAGGCGTCACGTCCAGGTCCGGGCGCTCCTGTTTCCAGGCCGCGACCAGCCGATCCACCTCGTCCTCGGCGGGCCTTGAGAAGGTCATGGGCCGAGTCTAGCTTCTCTTGACATCGAGATATCTCCCACGATATCAGTTATCTCGATGTCAAGATACCTGAGAGGTTGGCATGGGCTCAGACATTTGGGACCCGGAGATCTACGAGCGCTACGCGTCCGAGCGTGGCCGTCCGTTTCATGAGCTTGTGGCCAGGGTGGGCGCCAAGTCGCCCTCGTACGTCGTCGATCTCGGGTGCGGCACCGGGGAGCTCACGGCGACCCTCCGCCACCGCTGGCCGGAGGCCGAGATCCACGGCGTCGACTCCTCGCCCGCGATGATCGCGAAGGCGCCGCCCGGTGCGACGTTCGAGGTTGCCGACGTCCGCGACTGGCGTCCGCCGCGCCCGGTCGACGTGATCGTCTCGAACGCGCTTTTGCAGTGGGTCCCGGAGCATCTCGATCTGCTGCGCCGGTGGCGGGACTACCTGACCGAGGGAGGCTGGCTGGCCTTCCAGGTTCCCGGCAACTTCAATGCGCCGAGCCACGTCGTCCTGCGCGAGCTGTGCCGTACGACCTGGCGGGAGGAGCTGAGCGACGTGCCGCGGGACGCACCCGTCCGGGAGCCCGACGAGTACGTGGACCTGCTCGCGGGTCTCGGCTTCACCGTGGACGCCTGGGAGACCACCTACCTGCACGTCCTGCCCGGAGAGGATGCCGTACTGAACTGGATCAAGGGGACGGCCCTGCGGCCCATGCTCGACCGGCTGCCGGCCGAGCGGCACGCCGACTTCCTGGCCGACTGCGCGCGGAAGCTGCGCGAGGTCTACCCGCGCCAGCCGTACGGCACGCTGTTCCCGTTCCGCCGGATCTTCGTCGTCGCGCATCTGTGAGGGCGCATCCCGCGGAGGTAAGGCGTATCCCCCGCGGAGGTAAGCGGTAACGCCCTTCGCCTTCGTGCGGCGGCCTGACCTTGAATCGGGACTTCTCAGGTCGTGTACCGTTCGAGGCTCACGGCCCGGTCGCCGGCGCGGTGGAGCACGGCGAAGGCGCCCTTGGCGAGGGTGTGGTCCGCGGTCCGCCCGCCGCGCAGCGCCGCGACCGCCATGACCAGCAGCTCGGCCAGGATTTCCCCGTGGCCGCACAGCACCGCCGGCTCGGAAGCGGCCAGCAACTCGCGCACGATCCGTTCCGCCTGGCGGGGATCGTAGCCGCTCTCCGACAGCGCCTTCTCCGTGCGTACCTCCAGCCCGTGCCGCTCGGCGTACGGCGCGATGGTCTGGACGCAGCGCGTGCTGTGCGAGCTGACCAGGACGGCGGGGCGGTAGCCCTCCAGCACCGTGGCCAGGACCTCGGCCTGGGCGCGGCCGCGATCGTCCAGCGGACGCAGGTCGTCGTCGCCCCGCCACTGCTGCCGGGAGCCCGCCGGCGCGTGCCGCACCAGGATCAGCGGTGTGGTGACCAGTGGAGCGGCACCGACGGCACGCAGCAGGCCGCGGTCCCACGTGTAGGTCAGCCGCCGGCACGCCTCCTCGACCGGCAGCCAGGCGACGTCGTCGATCTCGTCGTCGATCTCGTCGCCGTCGAACGTCGCCCGGCCGTCGAGGGCGCGGGCCAGCCAGTAGTCCACCCGCTTGAGCCGGCCGCCGTGCATGTAGTGCACGGGCGGGAGCGCGCGGCCGAGCACGACCCGCAGGCCGGTCTCCTCCCGCACCTCGCGCAGCGCCGCCGCGATCACGTGCTCGCCGTGATCGAGCTTCCCCTTGGGCAGGCTCCAGTCGCCGTACTTCGGCCGGTGCACGAGGGCGATCTCCGGGTCGTCCTCGTCACCCCGCCAGACGACCGCCCCGGCCGCTCTGATCATGCCCTCGGCCATCAGGTCGTCCCGTCGTCCACGGCCCGCCAGCGCCGGGTGGCGATCAAGTGGTGCTGGAGGTCGCTCTCGCCCCGGTGCCGCAGCCACTTGCCGTCGGAGTGCAGCGTCCAGGCGGTGGTGGTGTCCCGGAACGCCATGTCCAGCAGATCGGACAGATATTTGCGCTGCTCCGGGCTGGCGACCTTGACCAGCGCCTCGACCCGCCGGTCCATGTTGCGGCGCATCAGGTCGGCGCTGCCGATCCAGATCTCCGGTCGCCGTCCCCCGCCGAACTCGTACACCCGGGAGTGTTCGAGGAATCGGCCGAGCACGCTGCGTACGCGGACGTTCTCCGACAGGCCGGGCACGCCAGGACGGAGGGTGCAGATGCCGCGCACCCACAGGTCCACCGGTACGCCCGCCTGCGAGGCGCGGTACAACGCGTCGATCATCGGCTCGTCCACCAGGGAGTTGGTCTTGATCCGGATCCGGGCCGGGCGGCCCGCGCGGCGGTGGGCGATCTCCTGCTCGATCCTGGCGAGCAGGCCCTGGCGCAGCGAGTTGGGCGCGACCAGCAGCCTGCGGTACTCCGACTGGCGGGAGTAGCCGGTCAGGTGGATGAACAGATCCGTGACGTCCTCGCCCACCTGCGGGTCGGCGGTGAGCAGGCCGATGTCCTCGTACTGCCGGGCCGTCTTCGGGTTGTAGTTGCCGGTGCCGATGTGGCAGTAGCGCCGCAGTTCGCCGCCCGCCTCCTGGCGGACCACCATCGCCAGCTTGCAGTGCGTCTTGAGGCCGAGCACGCCGTACACGACGTGGCACCCGGCCGTCTCCAGCTTGCGCGCCCAGGAGATGTTCGCGTGCTCGTCGAACCTCGCCTTGATCTCCACCACGACCACGACCTGCTTGCCCGCCTCGGCCGCGTCGATCAGCGCGTCCACGATCGGCGAGTCGCCGCTGGTGCGGTAGAGGGTCTGCTTGATCGCCAGCACGTCCGGGTCGGCCGCCGCCTCCTCCACGAACCGCTGCACGCTCGTCGCGAACGAGTCGTACGGATGGTGGACGAGGATGTCGCGATCGCGCAGGGTGGCGAACAGGTCGTCCTCGGTGCTGATCGCCTCCGCCGGGACGAACGGCCGATAGTGGAGCTCCGGGCGATCGAGGTCGGCGATGGCGTGCAGCCCGGTCAGGTCGAGCGGCCCGGGCAGCCGGTAGATCTCGTTGCCGGCCACGCCCAGCTCGTCCACGAGCAGGTCGAGCACCTCGGGGGTGATGGTGTCCTCGACCTCCAGCCGCACCGGCGGCCCGAACCTGCGGCGCAGTAACTCGCGTTCCAGCGCCTTCATCAGGTTCTCCGTGACGTCCTCATCGATCTCCAGGTCCTCGTTCCTGGTCACCCGGAAGACGTGGTGCTGCACGATCTGCATGCCCTTGAACAGCTCGCCCAGGTGGGCCGCGATCACGTCCTCCAGGGGGACGAACCGGTTCGGCGAGGCGGTCACGAACCGGGGAAGCTGCGAAGGAACCTTGACCCGTGCGAACACCGTGTGGCCGTTCTCCGGGTTGCGCACCATCACGGCCAGGTTCAGGGAAAGACCCGAGATGTACGGGAACGGGTGGGCG
>JADGHC010000582.1 GCA_019689655.1 Microbispora sp. | reverse complement strand
TCGTTTGGCGGGGGGGGGGGCGCCGCCGGGCGGGTTGGGGTTACCGGCGGTGTCCCGCCGTACGCCGAAAACCGCATGCGCCCGGACCTCACCGGGCGGTTTGTGCGGGCCGTTCAGCCCCAGGCGAGCATGCGGAGAGGGTCTTCCAGCATGGCGCCGACGTCGCGCAGGACGTACGAACCGAGCTCGCCGTCGACCACGCGATGGTCGAACGACAGCGCCAGCGTGGTGACCTTGCGGACCGCGAGCTGCCCGTCGACCACCCAGGGCATGTCCCTGATCTGGCCCACGGCGAGGATCGCCACCTCTCCCGGGTTGAGGATCGGCGTGCCCGCGTCGACGCCGAAGACGCCGACGTTCGTGATCGTGATCGTGCCGCCGCTCAGCTCGGCGGGCTGGCACTTGCCCGCCCGCGCCCGCTCGGTCAGCTCGCCCAGCGCCCGGGCGAGCTCGGCCAGCGACATCGCGTCGGCGTCCTTGATGTTCGGCACGATCAGCCCGCGATCGGTGGCGGCGGCGATGCCGAGGTTCACGTAGTGCTTGACCACGATCTCCTCGCCGGTCCACGTGGCGTTGATCATCGGGTGCCGCTTCACCGCGGTGATCAGGGCCTTCGCCACCAGGAGCAGCGGGGAGACCTTGACGCCGGCGAACTCGGGCAGCGTGCGGAGCCGCCGCACCGCCTCCATCGTCTCGGTCACGTCGACCTGCAGCCACTCGGTCACGTGGGGGGCCGAGAACGCGCTGGCCACCATCGCCTGCGCGGTCGCCCTCCGGACGCCCTTGACCGGGATGCGCTCCTCCCGGACCCCGGGCTCCCGCCGTACGGCGGCCGGAGCGGCGGCAGACACCGCGACCGCGGCCTCCACGTCCGCTCGGGTGATCGACCCGTGGGGGCCGGTGCCCGTGATGGTGGTCAGGTCGACGCCGAGATCTTTGGCGAGCTTGCGGATCGGCGGCTTGGCCAGGACGCGCGCCCGGGCGGCCGCCGACGCGCCGTTGCCCGTGACCGCCGGGGCCGGAGCCGGAGCCGGAGCGGGCCCGGCGGGCGAAACCGGCGAAACCGGCGGGGCTGCCGGAGCAGACGGGGGTACGGGCGCGGCTCCCACGAGGCCGGCGGACGGAGCCCGCACCGGGCCACCGGACGCACCTCCCGCAGGACCGGCGGACGGGGCCTGCGCCGGGCCACCGGACGCGGCCGGCTTGCGGGGACGGCGGCGGGTGGAACCCGTCTTGACGCCGTACCCGACCAGCACCGGCTGGCGCTCCTCCTTCTCCGCGGCGCCGCCGGAGGCGTCGGACGTCACGTCCGCCGCGGGCCCGGCACCGCCCTCGCCGTCGTCCACCGCGATGATCGGGGTGCCGACGTCCACGATCTGGCCCTCGTCCACCAGCAGGGCGGAGACGGTGCCTTCGTACGGGCACGGCAGCTCGACGACGGCCTTGGCCGTCTCGATCTCCACGATCGTCTGGTTGATCTTCACCTGGTCGCCCGGCGCGACGTGCCACTTGACGATTTCGGCGTCGGTCAGGCCCTCGCCCACGTCGGGGAGCTTGAACTCACGGAGCATGAGAAGTCCTCCCCCCTCAGTACGCGAACGAGCGGTCCACGGCGTCGAGCACGCGGTCCAGGTCGGGCAGGTAGTGGTCCTCCAGGCGGGACGGCGGGTAGGGCGTGGAGAACCCGCCCACCCGCAGCACCGGCGCCTCCAGGCTGTAGAAGCACCGCTCGGTGATGCGCGCGGCCAGCTCGGCACCGAACCCGTTGTACACGGGGGCCTCGTGCACCACGACGCACCGGCCGGTCCGCGTCACCGACTCGGTCAGGACGTCGATGTCGAGGGGGTTGAGCGAGCGCAGGTCGATGACCTCGATGTCCCGCCCGTCCTCCTCGGCCGCCGCGGCGGCCTCCAGGCAGGTCTTCACCATCGGCCCGTACGCGATCAGCGTGACGTCACGGCCCTGCCGTACGGTGCGGGCGCGGTCGAGCGGCAGGCCGGGAGCGGCGAGGTCGACGTCGGCCTTGTCCCAGTAACGCCGCTTGGGCTCGAAGAAGATGACCGGGTCGTCGCAGCGGACGGCGTCCTGGATCATCGTGTACGCGTCCGCCGGGTTCGAGCACGCGACCACCCGCAGGCCCGCGGTGTGGGTGAAATACGCCTCCGGCGACTCGGAGTGGTGCTCGACGGCGCCGATGCCGCCGCCGCAGGGGATGCGTACGACGACCGGCAGCTTGAGCGTGCCGAGCGAGCGCAGCGGCATCTTGGCGAGCTGGGTGATGATCTGGTCGGCGGCCGGGAACACGAACCCGTCGAACTGGATCTCGCAGATCGGCCGGTAGCCGCGCAGGGCCAGGCCGATCGCCGTCCCGATGATGCCCGACTCGGCGAGCGGCGTGTCGATCACGCGGTCTTCGCCGAAGTCCTTCTGCAGACCGTCGGTGACCCGGAAGACGCCGCCGAGCTTGCCGACGTCCTCTCCCATCACGAGGACCTTCGGGTTGTCCTCCATCGCGCGGCGCAGGCCCTCGTTCAACGCCTTGGCGAGTGTCAGTGTCGTCATCGCTCGAACCCCGCCAGGTAGGTCAGGTACTGCTCGCGTTCCTCGTCGAGGAGAGAATGGGCGCCGGCGTACACGTGATCAAAGATAGCCCTGGGGGGTGGGTCGGGCAGCGCGAGGCACCGGCTTCGCACGTCTTTGCCGACCGCGTCGGCCTCGGCGTCGATCTTCTCGAAGAACTCCTGGTCGGCGAGCTGGTTCTTGAACAGGTACGCCTTGACCCGTTCGATGGGGTCCTTCAGCTTCCACGCCTCCAGCTCGTCGGCGAGGCGGTAGCGGGTGGGGTCGTCGGAAGTGGTGTGCGCGCCCATCCGGTAGGTGAAGGCCTCGATCAGCGTCGGCCCCTGCCCCTCGCGGGCGTTCTGCAGCGCCCGGCGGGTCACGGCGAGGCAGGCGAACACGTCGTTGCCGTCGACCCGGATGCCGGGGAAGCCGAAGCCGGACGCCCTCTTGTAGAGCGGGATCTTCGACTGCTTCTCCAGGGGTTCCGAGATGGCCCACTGGTTGTTCTGGCAGAAGAACACGATGGGCGCGTTGAACACCGACGCCCAGATGAACGCCTCGTTCACGTCGCCCTGGGAGGTCGCGCCGTCGCCGAAGTAGGCGATCGTGGCCGCCTCGGCGCCGTCGCGCTGCACGCCCATCGCGTACCCGACCGCGTGCAGGGTCTGCGAGCCGATGACGATCGTGTAGAGGTGGAAGTTGTGCTCGGCCGGGTCCCATCCGCCGTTGGTCACGCCGCGGAACATGGCGAGCAGCTTGAGCGGATCGAGGCCGCGGCACCAGGCCACTCCGTGCTCGCGGTAGGTGGGGAAGACCATGTCGGCGTCCGTGAGCGCCCTGCCCGAGCCGATCTGGGCCGCTTCCTGCCCGAGCAGCGACGCCCAGATGCCCAGCTCGCCCTGCCGCTGGAGCGCGACGGCCTCCAGGTCGATGCGGCGGACGAGGACCAGGTCACGGTAGAGGGAGCGGACCTCCTCCGCGGTCAGCTCGATGTCGTAGTCGGGATGCTCGACCCGCTCTCCTTCTGGGGTGAGCAGTTGGACGAGCTCCGGGGGTGCATCTGCACCACGAGGGGCGTCGGCAGTCACGTGCCACTCCTGTGCGTGTCGGGCCCTCGCGAGTGGGGTCGCCCCCGCGGAAGGCCGGGTCGTCTGACGTCCGGCCGCTGGGGGTGGGCGACCGGGCGCATTTGGGGACATCGTGGCAGAAGTCACTCCCCCTAGCGC
>JADGHC010000581.1 GCA_019689655.1 Microbispora sp. | reverse complement strand
GAGCCGCCTTGGGGAATCGAACCCCAGACCTTCTGTTTACAAGACAGATGCTCTGCCGATTGAGCTAAGGCGGCCTGCTACCAGACGAGTTTAGTGGGCCGGGGGCCGTACCGTCACGGTGAAATCACCGGCGACGGCGGCGAGCCACCTCGTAGAGGGCGATCCCGGCGGCCACACCGGCGTTCAGCGACTCGGCGGCGGCGTTCATGGGGATGCGGGCGATCTGATCACACGTCTCCCTGACCAGGCGGGACAGGCCCTTGCCCTCCGAACCGACGACCACGACAAGCGGCTCGGTCAGGAGTTCGACGTCGGCGATGTCCAGCGTCGCGGTGCCGTCGAGGCCGACCACGAACAGCCCCTCATCCCGGTACGCCTGCAGCGTCTGGGTGAGGTTCGAGGCGCGGGCGACGGGAAGGGTGGCGAGGGTGCCCGCCGAGGTCTTCCAGGCACCGGCGGTGACGCCCGCGGAACGGCGGGACGGGACGACCAGCCCGTGCGCGCCGAAGGCGGTCGCCGACCGGGCGATGGCGCCGAGGTTACGCGGGTCGGTCACGCCGTCCAAGGCGACGATCAGCGGCACTTCCGCCGCCTCCCTGGCCCGCTCCACGAGCTCATCGGGGTGGGCGTAGTCGTACGGCGGGATCTGGAGGCCGATGCCCTGGTGGACGCTGCTCTCGGTGAGCCGGTCGAGCTTGTCCCGGGTGACCTCCAGCAGGGCGATGCCGCGATCGGCCGCGGTCTTGATGGCCTCGCGGACCCGGTCGTCGTTGTCGATCCGCTGCGCCACGTACAGCGCCGTGGCGGGCACGTGGGCCCGCAGCGCCTCGATCACGGGGTTGCGGCCGCCGATGATTTCCGGGGCGTCCTCCCGGCGCGTACGGCTCGCCGTACGGGACGCCGAGCCCACGCCGGCCCGTGCCTCGCGCTCGATCCGCTCGGCGCGGGCCTTCTCCTTGTACCAATGCCGCATGTGCGCGGGCGGCGTCGCGCCCCTGCCCTGCAGTGCGCGCTTGCCCTTGCCGCCCGAGCCCTTGGGCGGTCCCTGCTTCTTCGACGGCTTCCCTGAAGCCCTTCCCGACATGGTCTCTAGCGTAGGGCCACGCCTACCGTGCCAACTCCCACCGCGGGCCCTGCGGGGTGTCCTCCACGACGATCCCGGCCGCCGCGAGCTGGTCGCGGATCGCGTCGGCCGCCGCGTAATCCTTGCGGGCACGCGCGGCCTGCCGCTGCTCCAGCGCCACGGCCACGAGCGCGTCCACGACCTCCCGCAGCCCCGAGTCGCCGGTCGTACGCCACTGCTCCGACCTGGGGTCGAGGCCGAGGACGTCGAGCATGTTCTGCGTCTCGGCGAGCAGCCGGGCGACCTGCTCCTTGTTGCCCTGGGCCAGCGCGACGTTGCCCTCGCGTACGACCTCGTGGATCACAGCGAGCGCCTGCGAGACGTTCAGGTCGTCGTCCATGGCGTCCACGAACGCCTGGGGCAGCGGCGCGTCGGCGTCCACGTCGTGGATCACCTCGGCCGCCCGCGTGACGAACCCCTCGATCCGGCGGTACCCGGCCGCCGCCTCCTGGAGCGCCTCGTCCGAGTAGTCGATCACTGAGCGGTAGTGCGCCGCGACGAGGTAGTAGCGCAGCTCGACCGCCCGCACCTTGCGCAGCATCTCCGGGATCAGCAGCGAGTTGCCGAGCGACTTGCTCATCTTCTCGCCGCCGACCGTCAGCAGCCCGTTGTGCAGCCAGTAACGCGCGAAGCCGTCGCCCGCCGCCTGCGACTGGGCGATCTCGTTCTCGTGGTGCGGGAAGATCAGGTCGACCCCGCCACCGTGGATGTCGAAGGTGCTGCCGAGGTACTTGGTCGCCATGGCCGAGCACTCCAGGTGCCAGCCGGGACGGCCCCGGCCCCACGGCGTCGGCCAGGAGGGCTCGCCGGGCTTGGCGCCCTTCCACAGCGCGAAGTCGCGCGGATCACGCTTGAGCGAGTCGGTGTCGGTGTCTCCCGCCGCCCGCATGTTCTCCAGCTTCTGGTTGGAGAGCTTGCCGTACCGCTCGGCGTAGGAGACCACGTCGAAGTAGACGTCGCCGCCCGCGGCGTACGCGTGTCCCTTGTCGATCAGCCGGCGGATCAGCTCGATCATCTCGGGCACGTGGCCCATCGCGCGCGGCTCGACGGTCGGCGGAAGGCACCCGAGCTGGTCGTACGCCCAGGTGAAGGCGCGCTGGTTGCGTTCGGCCACGACGAACCAGGGGACGCCCTCCTCGGCGGCCACCCTGATGATCTTGTCGTCCAGGTCGGTGACGTTGCGGCAGAAGGTCACCTCGTAGCCCTGCCGCATCAGCCACCGGCGGAGAACGTCGAAGTTCACTCCGGACCTGATGTGCCCGATGTGCGGCGGAGCCTGAACGGTCGCACCACACAGGTATATCGAGACCCGGCCGGGCTCGACCGGTACGAATTCACGGACCGTACGCGTGCTGGTGTCGTAGAGGTGCAGGCTCACGACGCAAGGCTAACGCCTGACGGCGCAGCACAGGGCTACTTGGGCGTCCGTGAACGCCACAATGCGGCCGATCATGGAAACTTCCGACGCATAAGTCCCGGTATAACCCGGAACAAAACTGGTAACGATTGTGTACGGCGGTCCGCGCGCCTCTTGCCCGTCTTCCCACGGGCCGGCCGGACACGCACGGTGACCAAATGCCCTATACCTACCGAAAGGGGGCACACCGGACGCGCCTTGACGTGCCGGACCCGTCAACCCGCATCCCACCCCGTCGCACCGGAGCCGTCGGCCCACGGCGACCGGCCCGTACCAACGGCGGCACGCCGAACGAACACTCGGCCGGCACAGGAGCCGCCGCCTCGAACGCATCGCGACGCACCGGACACGAACGGCGGCACCCCCAAACGGCCCGGCCGAAGCCGGTGTACGGAACCCGCCGCCTCGAACGCACCGATCACGCAGGCCGATACGTACCGGCGGCGCCCCAAACGCCGAAGCCGGCATATGGAATCTGCCGGCCCGTACGTATCGCATCGCACCGAACGACCCGGCCAGGGCCGAGTACGGCAGGCAGGACGGCCCGGACCGGCCGGAGGTTCCCGGTCGAGCGCCAAATTCCGACACGAAGCGGGTGATTACGCTGGTGCGATAAATCGTCACTCCGATTCTGTAGGCTCGATCCGCCATGGACGTGACTCCCCCCGGCGCGGCAGGCAGGGCCTCCCGCCCGTCCCGAAGCACCCCCTCCGGAATCCCGCTCGTGCTGCGGCGTCTGGCCATCGGCCTCGCGGGTGCCGCTCTCGCGGTGCTCGCCGGGGTGGCCTGCGCGTTGTCCTTCGACGACCTGCGGGCGCTGGCCGTCGCCGGGCGGGCCGAGCCGCGGCTCGCCTACCTGTATCCCACGGCGTTCGACGTCCTGTTGGTCGTCGCCCTGGTCAGCGTGCCGCTGCTGCGGGGCGCACGCTTCCTGGTGCGGTCACAGGCGGGCTTCGTGCTGCTCGTGCTCCTCGCATCGGCCGCCGCCGCCGACGCCGCGACCGCCGTCGGTGTCTCCTTCGACCCCGACGTCACCGCTCTCGTCGTCGCGCTGCTGCCCTGGGTGATGCTCGCCGTCGGGCTGTGGCTGCTGCTGCTCCTGCTGAAGCACGTCCGCACCAACCGCGCCGACCTGGACGGCGACTCCGACGACGACCTGGTGCCCTTCGACGGCGACCGCCGGACCGCCGTCACCGCCCCCTCCCCCGTGGCCGCGCAAGCGCGGCCCGAGGCCGCACGCGTCCCCGACGAG
>JADGHC010000580.1 GCA_019689655.1 Microbispora sp. | reverse complement strand
TAGCAGCCGTACCGCCGTACCGGTCCCGTCGCACCAGGCGGCCAGGCGGGTCAGTTCCCGCGTGCGGGAACGGAACCGGACCGCTTCTACATCGGCCCGCAGCAGGTACGCCGGCGAAGGAACCTGCATGACCGGGCGATCCCCCGCTAGCCCCACCGCCTCGATTACCGCGTCCGGTCCGACCAGGTCGCGGAAGGCAGGATCGGCCAGCAGACGGGTCACCGGCTCGGCGGTCAGGCGGCGAGACTCAAACGCGGCAGGATCTTCCACGATCACGCCGGTGAGCAGCGGCCCGCAGAACAGGGCTGCTCCGGACATGCCGACCCACGTCCCTTCTTTGGGCGCGGCGGAGGAGGCGGTGATGTGCAATCGTCCGCTCAGCAAGCCGGTTCCCGGGTTGATCGACCCGCTCAGGTGCTCGGTGTCACGCAGGCCGCCGGGCTGTTCCATCGCCAAGGGGAACCCGACTGCCTGGCAGGCCATCTCAGGCGTGGCGGCCGCCAGTTGCCCCCACCGCACCGGCTTGCACTCGGTAGCACCTGAGTCGGTAATCCGCAGCAGGGCCGCGTCCAGGCTCCCCGCCCCAGCCCACGCCAGACGGCAGGCGAGCGGCCTGCCATTGGCGATGAACCGCACGCTTAAACCGTCGAAGGAGGTGCCGGCATCGTCGGCCACGACATGCCTGGCGGTCAGCACCAAATTCGATGCGATCAGATACCCCGACCCGAACGACCACTTTCCGTCAGGGGTGCGCCCGTAGACGTCGACAACCCGCGCTGTGTCCACCCGGTCTCCTGCCCGCTAGCGGCCCGACGACGGCAGGCCAGGACGGGGAGGAGGACCATCGACGTGATCATGCACTCGGGGAGAGCGTCCGGTCACCGTGTCCACCGGGTTCAACACGACCTTCAGCCTGTGGGTGGTGCCACGGGACACCGTGCCCGAGCCGCCGGTCTCCACCACCCAGACCTTCACCTTCGCGTTGGCCTCGGCATTCCGCCGAAGCTCCACGGCGAACTCCAGTTCCACCGGCCCGACGTCGAACTGCAGCCGCTCACCTTCGCCGGCCGCCATCGCTTCGGCCAACTCCTCACGGACGCACTTGACCGCCTCGGCCAGTCCGACCCATGACCTCTCGCCGGCCATCTCGCTCCTTCCATTGATCTGGCATCCCATACCTAGCGCACTCACCCCGAAATAGGGACTCAGTTGCGCGATCTGGTGCATTGATGCGTTAGATGGACGCTGCTTCGGTTGACGCGTGCAGGAGAGGTCACGGAATTGGTTAGCGCATGCACTAAAACCGACTTATAGGATAAAAGGGATTCGATGGCTGGCGCTGTTCCTCTAACACGCTCGTAATGGACGAAATCTTCCGGGTGTGGGCTGCGCACTTCGTCGGATGGGCATGGCCTGGCAACGGGGCGGTCATCTGGTTGATCACGCTTGACCGTGTAGTGGACTGGAGGGGAAGGGGCCGATTCCCGTAGGCGGCTTCAGACGAGAGGCCCTCTCGGCCCACCCGGGAGGGCCTCTGCGTGCTTGTGCCGGACATCCGCGTTGGTGTGGCGCTCGGAACCAGGGGGTGGGCCACGTCGCCGGGTGCGCTGCGCCGTTTCGGGGTCGTTTGCGCGACGTAGGATCTTTGGCCGGCGTACCGATGGAGGGGTGTCATTGGCCAGCCACCAGATCCTCGCCGTCGACGACGACCCGGCCATCCTGCGGGCGCTGCGGCGCGGGCTGCGGCTGGAAGGGTTCGACGTCGACACCGCCGAGTCGGGGGAAAGCGCGCTCGAACTCGTCACCGTTCGCAGGCCGGACGCGGTCGTGCTCGACGTGTCCATGCCCGGCATGTCCGGCATCGAGGTGTGCTCCCGGTTACGTGCCGGCGGGACCGACGTGCCGCTGCTCATGCTGTCGGCCATGGACGAGGTGGCCGACCGGGTCGCCGGGCTCGCCGCCGGGGCCGACGACTACGTGGTCAAGCCGTTCGACATCCGCGAGCTGGTGCTGCGGCTGCGCGCGCTGCTGCGCCGGGCCGGTCGCGCCCCCGGTTCCGTCGTACGGGTCGGGCCGCTGGTGGTCGAGCCGGAGGCGCGCCGGGTGACGATGAACGGGCGCGAGGTCGAGTTGACCCGGCGCGAGTTCGACCTGCTGGAGGTGCTGGCGCTCAACGCGGGCCTGGTCCTCACCCGCGAGGTGCTGCTTGAGCGGGTCTGGGGCTACGACTTCGACGTCACCGAGAACGCCGTCGACACCTTCGTCGGCTACCTGCGCCGCAAGCTCGGCGAGCCGCGCATGGTGCACACCGTCCGCGGGGTCGGCTTCGTGCTGCGGGAACCGGCACAGTGAAGCTGTCGACCCGCTTCGCGCTCTGCCTGGCGGCGCTGGTCGCGCTCATGGTGGCGCTGGCCGGGCTGCTCGTGCTCGTCCTGGTCTCCGCCGACCTGCGCGCCGAACGCGACGAGCGGCTGCTGGCGCGACTGCGCGCACTGCAGCCGACCGCCGCCTCGTACGCCTGGCGGGCGAGCGTCGCGCCCGACGTGCCGCCGGACTTCATGGCGCGGCGGCTGGCCGCAGCGGCGGGGTCCGACGTGTACGTGCATGTCGAGGGCGGCGAGCCGCTGGTGATCGGCGACGTGCCCGAGCACCCGCCCGCCGGTGACGGGCCCGCCGACTACGGCCGGTGGCGGTACGTGGCAACCGACCTGGGCCGCCGTGGCAACCGGTTGCTGCTGTTCGAGCCGCAGGAGCGGCTCGACGAGCAGCTCGCGCTGCTGCGCCGGCGCGTGCTCACGGTCACGGTGATCGGCGCGGTCGCGGGCGCGGCGGCCGGACCCGTCCTGGGCCGCTACGCGGTGCGGCCGCTCACCCGGCTCAGCCGCCAGGCCGCGGCCCCGGACGCCCGGCTCGACACCGACTCCCGCGTCACCGAGATCGACCACCTGGCCGGGGTGCTCAACGACCTGCTCGACCGGCGCGACGCCGCGCTGGAGACCGCCCGCGCCTTCGCCGCCACCGCCGCGCACGAGCTGCGCACCCCGCTCACCAGCATGGCCGCCAATCTCTCCCTGCTCGACCACCCCGGCCTCACCCCGGACGACCGCGCCGAGATCGTCGCCGACCTGACCGCCGAACAGGCCCGCATCCAGCGGCTGGTCACCGTGCTCCGCCAGCTCTCCGCCGGAGAGCTGCTCGACCCCGCCACCGCCGCGCCCGCCGACCTGAGCGGCATCGTGCGCGAGGCCGTCGCCGCGGCCCGCCGCCGCCACCCGGACCTGACGATCACCGAGGCGGTGGCGGACGGCGTGACCGTGCGCGGCTGGGCCGAAGGACTCCGGCTCATCGCCGACAACCTGCTCGGCAACGCCGCCACGCACGGCGCGCCGCCCATCGCCGTGGAGCTCGCCCTCGATGGGGAGAACGCCGTCCTCACCGTCGCCGACGGCGGCCCCGGTGTCCCCGACGCCGACCGGGAGGCGGTGTTCGGCCGGTTCCGCCGCCGTCCGGGCAGCCCCGGCTCCGGCCTCGGCCTGACCCTCGTCCGCCAGCAGGCCGAGCTGCACGGCGGCGCCGCCACCGTGACCGGCGCGCGATTCGAGGTCCGGCTGCCCATCGCCGGCGGGTCCGGCCGGCCCCGCTCGTGGCTGGAGTGACTGCCAGAGATTTGCCAAGAACGCCCGCCACCATCGCCCCCTGTCTGAGTCCGTCAACCACAGGAGGCGACGTGCGCAGCATCCTCATCGCACTCACCTTGGCCGCCGCCCAGGCGGCGACGCCCGCCGCGCAGGCGGCGAC
>JADGHC010000579.1 GCA_019689655.1 Microbispora sp. | reverse complement strand
CGCGTTCTGACCCCGCTGCACCTGCTGCAGCGCCGCCTGCCGCTCGAGCTCGCGGCGCTCGATCCACGCCTGCCGGTCGCGAATCTCCTGCTGCCACTGCTCGATGTCCCGCTGGGCGGCGTCAGCCTGCTCCTGCTGCTGCCTGGCGTACGCCACTGCGTTGTCATAGGTCGTCTTGACCGGGCCGATGATGGTCTGTGCGGTCTCGTCGTCCGGGAACTGCACCGCCGGAACCGCGACGGGAGCGGAGGCGACGAGCTGGTCGCTACCCTTGTTGCGATCACGCATCTTGATCTCCTGATCAGAGCTCGGGATGGCCCCCGCCGCGTACACGGCGGGGGCACCCTGCTGGATAAGGCCGGTCACGCGGACACCGCGGCCGGCGAGAACGGAATCAACGGCCAATCACCCGGGCAGCCGTCGTGCTGCTTGCCGACCCGGTCGAAGTACGCCCGCAGCTCCGCCTGCTGCTCCGCGCGGGCCCGGACCTGCAACTCATGCAGCTCCGCCAGACCCATGGAGCCGATCACCGGCGTGCGGTGCGCGATCATCCACGCCACCCGAGCCGCCGCCAGCGCGTCGAAGTTCGCGTCGTGCGCGCCGTCGATCCGCACGCCCCACGCCTCGCACAACGCGGTCAGGGTCCGCTTCCCACGAACCCGCGGCCGGACATGCCGGTCCAGGACGTAGGCGTCGACGCACGGGGCCACCGGCCCGCCGAGCCGCTCCTCCAGCGTCGGCAGACCGTGACGGCGCAGCTCCCGGTCCAGAAGGGTGAAGTCGTAACAGACGTTCATGCCGACCAGCGGCCACCCATCCCGCAGGGCGTCCACCAGGTCGGCGGCGACCTCCTCGAGGACCTCCGCCGGCGGGCGGCCCTCCGCCCTCGCCTGCTCGGTCGTGATGCCGTGCACCGCGGTGGCCGCGGCTGGGATCTCGACACCAGGGTTGATCAGGTGGTGCTTGGACGTCACAGGCTCACCGGGGCGGATCCAGGCCAGGGCCACGGTGACGATCCGGGCGGTCTCGGTGTCCACGCCCGTTGACTCGGTGTCCCAGGCAAGCATGGCCTGCCGATACCAAGCCATCAGAGCTGCACCTCGACCTGGGCCACGACCGTCGCGTCGAACCGCAGACCAGCACGCCGGGCGATCTCGCAGCCGGTGCACTTGCACTCCAACCGCTCCTCGAACCGGCCGACCGGGGCCTCCACCCACGTGGCGTGACCGGCGAGGACCTCATTGAAGATGCGCCGGATCAGGTCCAGCTCGGCGCGCAACTCGTTGCGGTCCTCGGCGAGGACGGCTTCCCGGCAGTCGCAGCCGGTGCGGTGCTCCACGCAGGCGGCGTACCGGGGGTCGATGGTGTTCTTCGGAAGCGGCGCGATGAGCGGCAGCTCGACATACCCCCGCGCCCCGGGCCGCCGGGCAGTGTGCCTGACAGCGATCTCGGTGGACGCCATCAGCTCTCGCCCCCAGCGCGCTCGGCCTCGGCCGCGTCAACCGCCGCGTCCCACGCCTTCGTCTGCCCGCCGCAGTCCTCCAGCAGCGCGACCAGATCGGCCAGCTCCGCGTCGGTGATGTCCGCCGGGGACATCACCGAGCGGCCCAGCAGCTTCGACAGGTCCCGCAGCCGGTCCTCCCCCGACAGCTTGGTGTCGAGGCCGTCGAACAGGGCGATTACCCGCTGCTCCAGCTCCGCCCGCGGCGAACCAGCCTGCGGCTGCTTCTCCAGCGCATCGATCACCTTCCGGGCCTCATCCATCGTGAGGTCCTTCCGGGAGGCCACCTCCCTGCCGAGGACCTTGGCGATGAACGCCAGCGCCGCGGCCCGGTCGGTGATCCCGGCCTGGCGCATGAGCGCGCCCATCTTCTTCTGCTGCGGGTCGGTGATCATCCGCTCCGAGGTCTCCTGTACCACCACCGGCGCCGGCGTAGGCGGGGCGGGCCGGGACTGAGCGGCCATGGCCTCGCGGATCGTCTGCCCGGGCTGGTTCGTCCGCTCCGGCGCCGTCGTCACCACCCACGACCCATCCGGGTTCTGGTCCGCACCCAGCTCCTCCGGCGTGTAGCCGACGCCGTTCAGCGCCTCCTCACACGCCTCCCGGGCGACCTCGGTGACCGCGCGAGCCTTGAGCAGCGCCTCGGGGTAGCTCTTCCAGACCGACTTGCCGGTCAACCCGGCGGCCTGCGCGCGAGCCATGGTCCACTCGGCGCGGAACTCGAAATCCGGGTCGTCCTTGCGGACGATCGTCGCGACCGCCTTCACCGCGCGGCCCTGCTCGTCCCGCTCGACCCACACACGGAGCCGGTGCCCTGCCCTCCGCACCAGGGAGGAGATGAGCGCGGCCGAGGCGGACGGCCTGCCTTCGATGACGTGGATGCCGGTGATGGCGGCCATGGGCGTCAGGCCGAGCATCTCGGCGTACTCGATCGCGAACAGCAGGTTCGCCGGCTGCTTGCGGTACTGCTGGGGCAGCAGGTTGGAGTGCGCGAGCTCCTGCGAGTAGCGGATCTTGTCGGTGAGGTTGCCCGGGAGAGCGGCAGGGAGGTTGTCGATGGTCATGCGGCTGCTCCAGCAAGATCGGAAACGTCAGGGGTAGTCACAGCGGGGACGGCGGGCAGGTTCCGCCCGGCCACCACAAACGGCGCGCCACCCTTCTTCGACTGGCGAGTGGCGATGGTCTGGCCGCGCCACCGGGCGCGGTACGCGGTCCCCATCGCGGCGGCGAGCCGGGTGCGCGCGGCGGCCTCCCGGTCCTTCGCTGCGGCCTTGTCGGCCAGGGCGGTCAGGAACTCCATCGCGAGCTCGTCGTCCACGTCGTAGACGGCGTCGGGGTCGATGTCCGGGTGCAGGTCCCGTACCGCCGCATACGTGGCGGGATGGGCGTCCAGGTCGGGCATCTCGTCCCACAGCAGCGAGTCGAGGAACCACTCGGCGGCCTCGCGCAGCGCGGCGGCGTCGTCGGGGTCGTAGTCCACGACGTACTCGCGGAACCCCAGGCGCGAGGTGAGCACGGCGACATGCGCCCGGGGCAGGCCGAGGACGTCCATGTACCACTGGACCTGCGTGCGGTAGTAGACGGGAATCTGGTCAGTGCCGGGCTCGCCCCAGCCGGACCCGTCCGCGTCGGTCTTGATCTCCAGGACCGCGCGGACGCCGGGCTCGGTGAAGGCGCCGGGCGCGCCGAGCAGCAGCCGGTCGGGGTTGGCCAGCTGCCAGTCCCTGTCCTGGTGGACGTAGGTCCCGGCAGCGCGGACCACGTACTCGGGGTGCTGGTCGGCGAACCATGCGGCGATGGCGGGCTCCAGGTAGTGGCCGCGGTCCTGCTCGGCGGTCTGCTCGCCCGGCTGGGTGAGGCCGGCCATCTGGCACCAGACCGAGTACGGCGACTCCCAGGGGGACAGGCCGAGGATGGCGGCGATGCGGGAGCCGCCCACCCGGGTGGCGCGCGCCTTGTGCCATTCGGGGCTGCCGGGGGCCCACCGGCCGATGTACCGGCCGGTGGGGGTGTGCAGGTAGCCGCTCACCTGGCCCTCCTGGTGAGGGTGGTGAGGGCGTCCTGGATGCGCTCCGCGAGGACGTCGTGCGCGGCGGCAGGGTCGGTCAACATGTCGTCCACGCTGGTCCAGTCGACGCGCCCGCCGTCGAGGTCGTCCTGCAGGTCCAGGGCGTCGGCGAGGCCCTGGAAGACAGTCCACGCCCGCTCAGGGGTCAGGGAGGAGTCGGCCAGGCGGCCGACCGCCGGGCGCACCTCCCCCTCGAGGAGTTCCCCGGCCACGTACGCCTCGGCCAGGCGCAGCAAC
>JADGHC010000578.1 GCA_019689655.1 Microbispora sp. | reverse complement strand
GCGCACGTACCCCGCCTCCCACGCCGCGCTCGAGCGACGGATCGCCGAGACCGGCGCCGTCGTCTCCCAGTTCTGGCCCGACGCGCCGCCGACGAGAACAAGCTTCCCGATGCGGAACGTCACGATGTCCGGCCTCGCCCTCGCCACCGTGGTCATCGAGGCGTCCGCGCGAAGCGGAGCGAAGATGCAGGCTCGGCTTGCGCTCGAGCACGGGCGACGCGTCTTCCTCCACCGCTCGCTCCTCGACCACGCCTGGGCTCGAGACTACGCCGCTCGACCCGGCACGACCGTCGTCGACTCAGCGGACGAGGTCGTCGAGCAGATCGAGCGTCTCGTCGCGCCCGAGCTCGCGCTCACGTTCTGAGAGCGGCGCGCCGACGGAGGTAGTCGTGCCCACCGTCGTCGAGCTCAGCGACCCGTACGCGAACTTCCTCCTTCCGCCCGCCTCGCCCGAGACCGCAGGCGTCTGCTCGGTCTGCCTCACCTTCACGCGGGGCTTCGACACCTGCTACGCATGCGGGCACCACAGGCGGGCGGCGGATGCAGTCCTGCCGATCTCCTACAGCCCGCACCGAGGGCAGCTGCACGAGGCGCTCCGCGGGTACAAGGAGAGCCGGCCGCACTCGAGACGCTTGCCGATCGAGCTTGCAGCGGTTCTCTGGCGGTTTCTCCGTCGCCATGAGCGATGTCTTGCCAGTCGCGTCGGAGTGAGCCGCTTCGACGTCGTCACGACGGTTCCCTCGAGCGACGTCGGGCGCGACGCAGCGCATCCGCTTCACAAGATCGTCGGTCAGCTCGTCGGCGACACCGCGAATCGCTTCGAGCGGCTTCTCCGACCGACCGGTGTGGAGGTCGAGGAGAGAGCTGTGGACGCTCGTCGCTATGCGGCCACGCGCCGCCTTGGGGGTGAGGCCGTGCTCCTGATCGACGACACGTGGACGACGGGTGCGAGCGCCGAGAGCGCCGCGCACGTCCTGAAGGCCGCCGGCGCAGGCGTCGTCGCCATCGTCGTGATCGGCCGCCACATCCACGAGGAGTTCGAGGACAACGCCGAGCGGCTCCGGACGCTCCCACGGTTCTCGTGGGATCGGTGCGCGTTCGAATGAGGCCTGCAGCGAGCGCTACGCCCATGAATCCGGGCCCGGCCAGACGGAGATGATCCGGTCGGCGAGGAACGCGCAGCGCTCATCGATCGCCGCCTCGTCGAAGGCCTCCGGGTACTCGTCGATCAGCCGGCCGTTGAGGAGCAGCTTGCTATGCAGGTTCAACTCCTTCTGCTTCGCGTGCCAGGCCGCATTCGAGAGCGCCGAGTTGTGCGCGTGCGTCACCAGCGTGAGGTTCCCGATCATGTGGAGCTTTGCGTTCCGCAACGCCTCGGCCTCCACCAGCTCCTCAGCCGTCAGCCCCTCGGGCAGCGGCCAGTTGTCCGTCCAACTCTGGGGCATGACGTGCTCGACCGAGAGATCCCGCGGCACCATCACCGCCTCCACCTTGCTCGAGTAGAGGGACTCCTCGACCGCGCGCAGGAGCATGACGATCCGCCGCTGAGCGTGGTAGCCATAGACGTTCCGGGTCAGGAGGAACTGCCGTAGCTCGTCGTCGGTCGGCCAGCGGCTGATCTGGCCGACCCCGGTTCGCAGCTCCTCGAGGAGGATCTCGTCGGCCCGTTCGGGCGCCTCGGCGACCCGCCCGATGATCACCGGGATCTGCTGGTTGTAGTTCTTCGCCGTGAGGCCGAGGATCATCCGCCGGACGAGCCAGCTCTCGAGTATCCGCAGCGCACGCCGCCTGCGCTCGACGCTGATCGCCGGCTCGCGGAAGAGGAAGAGGACGAGCGGAAGCGGTGTCGCCGTGTCGAGCGCGTCGAGACGCTCGAAGAAGGTCGCCTCCACCGAGCCCGGCTCCTGGTCGTCGAAGCTCCGCATCGTGTGTGCGTCGCGGCGGATCTCCGGGATGAGCTCGGCCATCTGCGGCGGCGGCACGCTCGAGAGGATGTTCGTCCTGAACGTCGCGAAGAGCTCGGTCGCCGGCACGACCTTCCGCAGCTTCATCGTCAGCCAGTGCGTGAGGAAGAGCTCTCCGATCGGCCTGTTCAACCGCCCCTGACGCCGCTCCGTGCGCCAGTACTCGTCGTCGTCGGGGTCGTCGAACTCGGGCTTCCACACCGACTCGTAGAGCTGATCCGTGTCCAAGCCCTGCTTCGCCGCCTCCAGGAAGACGGCATTCTTGACCAGGTCGAGCGCGAGCAGCGGCGCGCCGCGCGCGTTCAGCGTCTCGAAGATGACCTGCGCGTTGTCGTCCGCCTCGAGCGTGATCGAGACGACCTTGAGAAGATCGCAGAGCGTGATCCGCAGGAGCTTCAGACGCGGCTCTCGCTCTTCTGCCTCGGCCTCGCTCGCCCACTCGCGGATCGCGCCGTAAAAGTAGGCGTACGCCTCGTCGATCCGGTTGTTCGGGTCGTCCTCCCGATCGGCGGGCGGGCCACCGTCGCTCATCACCGCCTCGAAGGCCGAGCGGTTCGCGTTCGTCGGCCAGACCTTGAAGAGCTCGACGCCGCTGACCTTCTTCGGGTTGTTGCAGACGAGCTCGCGGATGATCTCGGCCTCGTCCATCGCCCCGAGCTCCGCGCAGACGTTCGCCGCGGCCGCGAGGATGATCTGCAGCGTCGTCAGCCGCTGCTGCCCGTCGATGATCGTGAACTCGGGCACCTCGCCGGGCAGCGGCGTCTGATGGTCGAGGACGACCGCGCCCAGGAAGTGCGAGTAGTGCTGCCCGTTCACGCTCTCCTGGTGGTCGAGGAGGGTCGTGATGTCGTCCCAGAGCGGCTCCCACTGTTTCTCCTGCTCCCAGACGTAGGGGCGCTGGTAGAGCGGGACGACGTAGCGGACGTCAAGACCGAAGAGTTGTGTGACGGTGCGGGTTTCGGGCTTCACTGCGTTTCCTTTCCTGCTGCTGGCGTTCGCAGCGCGGCCTCGTACATCTCCCTTGTAACTGCTGGGAGCTCTTGCGTGCGGCTCTGCGCAGCGCAGGTCACATGCCGCAATGCCCGATAGACCTCCTCGTCATCCTCCCAACGTCCCACCGCACGAGTCTCCAGCCAGCGACGTACGACTCCGGTTCCGGTGGGGCTTTCGATCCGTAGAACGATCGACCGAAGGAAGTCGACTGTCTCAGAAACGAACTCTCCATCAATCCTGACCGCTCGCTCTGACAGGCTGGGAGCGCTCAGGCGATATGCGTCATGACCAGTGACGAAACCGGCGTTGTGAACGACCGAATGGCGAAGGATCCAAAGCCGATCGAGCGTGCGCGCGTCCTCGTCAGTCGCAAGCAGCGGGTGATCGAAGAGCTCCTTGTACCGCTGGTTGACCTGTTCGGCGTTGTGCCAGCCTAGGAGTGGATGAATGAGCAGCCCGCCCACTCCACCTGTGGAGCCCCTTCGAGCAAGAACACGCGAGACATCGACCCCGATCCAGGAACAGCCCAGTATTCGGTCGTCATACATGTCGGTTCGATCGATGATCTGAGCAATGAAGTCCTTGAGACAGAACTCGAACGCGGCCATGACCTGCCCGAAGAGAGCACCGTGGATCCTGTGCCGATGCTTCGCCGCTACACCACCACGCGCCGAGGGCTGGAGGCGGCTGTTCCGGAAGTAGTTAGCGGCAAGCTTGAGTGCCTGGGTCTGAGCGAAGAAGAACGATGGCGGGCTCGCGCGCCTCTTCTCCTCGTCTCGCTGAATGTCGGCGCTCTCCGACGCATAGGCGTCCGGGATCGGGAACGTCTCAGACATCACCCACCTCAGCCACCGCGCGGGGCGGGTGGGCGG
>JADGHC010000577.1 GCA_019689655.1 Microbispora sp. | reverse complement strand
CAAGTGGGGCGGCCCGGCCGGGGTGGGCGTGCTCGCGGTGCGCAAGGGCGTGCGCTGGCGCTCGCCGCTGCCCGAGGACGAGCGGGAGCGGCGGCGCGTGCCGGGGTTCGAGAACGTGCCCGCGATCGTGGCCGCCGCCGCGGCGCTGCGCGCCCGGGCCGAGGAGGCGGAGGCCGAGCGGCGGCGGCTGTCGGCCCTGGTCGACAAGATCCGCACCGAGGTGCCCCGCCTGGTGCCCGACGTCGAGGTCGTCGGCGACCCGGTGCAGCGCCTGCCGCACATCGTGACCTTCTCCTGCCTGTACGTCGAGGGCGAGGCGCTGCTGACCGAGCTCGACAAGGCCGGTTTCGCCGTGTCGTCCGGGAGCTCCTGCACGGCGAGTACGCTTCGTCCATCGCATGTTCTGGAGGCAATGGGCGTGCTTACGCATGGGAATGTGCGGGTATCGCTGCCCCGTGGCGTGTCCGAGGAGGACGTCGATCGCTTCCTCGCGGTGCTCCCGGACATCGTGCGGCGGATCCGGTCGAGCTTGGGGGTGCACTGATGTGGCGCAGGCGGACGGACGGCGGCGCCCGGCGGTCTTCCGAGGCGGCTGCGGCCGAGCCCGCCGCGCCGGCCCGGCCTGCGGAGCCGCCCGCGCTGACGATCGACGCGCTGGGCCGCAAGTGCCCGATCCCGATCATCATGCTGGCCGAGCGGATCAACCAGGTGGCGATGGGCGGCGTGGTCGCCGTGCTGGCCGACGACCCCGCCGCGTTCACCGACGTCCCGGCCTGGTGCCGGTTGAAGTCACACGAGCATGTGGGGACCTACGAGCTGCCCCAGGGCGGCTGGTCCATCCACGTGCGCCGCAACTACTGAGGGCCCGCGTTCAGGCGTAGTGGCAGCGGACGTGCCGGCCGACCTCGTCGGCCGCCTCCTGGCCGTACGCCGCGGCGAAGCGCTCGAGGAACACGCGCTGGCTCAGCTCGTACTCCTGGCAGCCGACCCGCTCCAGCACGTGGGTGGCGGTGAGGTTGCCGAGCTGTCCGCAGCGCTCCAGCGACAGGCCCCAGGCGATTCCGGCGAGGAACCCGGCGCGGAACGCGTCGCCGACCCCGGTCGGGTCGGCCTTGCCCAGCTCGGGGGCCGGCGGGATGTGCAGCGACGGCTCGCCCTTCCTGTCGATCCTGGCGCCCTTGGGGCCGAGGGTGGTCACCCGTACGCCGACCCGGTCGAGGACCTCCGCGTCCGACCAGCCGGTCTTCTGCGTGATCAGCCCCAGCTCGTAGTCGTTGCTGAACAGGTACGCCGCGCCCTCGACGAGCTTGCGGATCTCCTCGCCGGGCATGCGGGCGAGCTGCTGCGACGGATCGGCGGCGAACGGGATGCCCCGCTGGCGCGCCTCGTCGGTGTGGCGCAGCATCGCCTCCGGGTCGTTGGGGCTGATCAGGACCAGGTCGAGCCCGCCCACGCGCTCGGCGATCGGGCCCAGCTCGATCTGCCTCGCCTCGGCCATCGCGCCCGTGTAGAACGAGGCGATCTGGTTGTGGTCCTGGTCGGTGGTGCACAGGAAGCGCGCCGTGTGGTGCAGCTCGGAGACGTGAACCGAGTCGCAGTCGACGCCGTGGCGCTCCAGCCAGGAGCGGTAGTCGGCGAAGTCGGTGCCGACGGCGCCGACGAGGATCGGGGTGAGCCCGAGACAGCCCATGCCGAAGGCGATGTTGGCCGCGCATCCGCCGCGGCGGATCTGCAGATCGTCGACGAGGAATGACAACGACACCCGGTCGAGCTGCTCGGCGACGAGCTGGTCGCCGAAACGGCCGGGGAACGTCATCAGGTGATCGGTGGCGATGGAGCCGGTGACGGCGATGCGCACGGGGTGATTCTCCTCGCTGTCGGCATCAGGGAGACGGAACCGGGACGTAGATCCCGCGGAACCCACTGAGCGTACCCCCGCCGGGACACGACGACGCCCCGCACGGCGAATCCGTGCGGGGCGTCCGGCACATCGCACATACCGGCCGGGGCGCCGGGCGCGCGCCGCCGGGCCGGACGGCCGCCGGCGCGGGGCTCAACCGGTCCGGTGCCTAGCCGCCGTCAGTTGAACGAGTCGCCGCAGGCGCAGGACCCCGTCGCGTTGGGGTTGTCGATGGTGAAGCCCTGCTTCTCGATCGTGTCGACGAAGTCGACCGTGGCCCCGGCGAGGTACGGCGCGCTCATCCGGTCGGTGACGACGTTCACGCCGCCGAAGGTGGAGACCACGTCGCCGTCCATCGACCGGTCGTCGAAGAAGAGCTGGTAGCGCAGTCCGGAACAGCCCCCCGGCTGAACCGCAACCCGGAGCTGCAGCCCTTCCTCGCCCTGCTGCTCGAGCAGGCTCTTGACCTTGGCGGCGGCCGCGTCAGTCAGGATCACACCCTGCTGCGTGGTCTCGCTGCTCTCAACCGTCATGTGCTGACTCCCGCGTCTGCGCCAACCGCCCCGTCGAGGGCGGTCGAATGGTTCTGAGGTCCTACTTAGACGCTACCAACACCGGTGAAGCCCCACGCATTCCACGGCCGCACCGGGAACCTCGCGACGAGCCGGGCGACGTGATGTGTAATGATTAGTCGTCAGTTAGACGATAAGTCCCCGAGGGGGTGTGGTCGTGACGATCACCGAGACCGGCCTTCCGCTGTACATCCTCGGCCGAGGCGCCGACCCGCACAGCGAACGCGGCGTCGACTGCCCGGGCGAGCTGCCTCCCGCGTCCGATCCGACCCTCGTGGAGCGCGCCCGCGTGGCCAAGGAGAAGCTGGGCGACCGGCTGTTCGTGCTCGGTCATCACTACCAGCGTGACGAGGTCATCCAGTTCGCCGACGTGACCGGCGACTCGTTCAAGCTGGCCCGTGAGGCCGCCGCCCGGCCCGAGGCGGAATACATCGTGTTCTGCGGCGTCCACTTCATGGCGGAGTCGGCCGACATCCTGACCAGCGACACCCAGAAGGTGCTGCTCCCCGACCTGGCCGCCGGCTGCTCGATGGCCGACATGGCGACCTTCACCCAGGTCGAGGAGTGCTGGGACGTCCTGGAGGACGCCGGCATCGCCGACCGGGTGGTGCCCATCACGTACATGAACTCCAGCGCGGACATCAAGGCGTTCTGCGGGCGGCACGGCGGCGCGGTGTGCACCTCCTCCAACGCCCGGCGCGCCCTCGACTGGGCCTTCGAGCAGGGCGAGAAGGTGCTGTTCCTGCCCGACCAGCACCTGGGCCGCAACACCGCCGTGCTGGAGATGGGGCTGTCGCTGGACGACTGCGTGGTCTACAACCCGCACCGCCCGGACGGCGGCCTGACCCGGGAGCAGCTGGAGAACGCGAAGATGATCCTGTGGAAGGGCCACTGCTCGGTCCACGGGCGCTTCTCCGCCGCGTGCGTGGACGAGGTGCGGGCCCGCGTCCCCGGCGTCAACGTGCTCGTGCACCCCGAGTGCCGCCACGAGGTCGTGACCAAGGCGGACTTCGTCGGCTCGACCGAGTACATCATCCGGACGCTGGAGCAGGCCCCGGCCGGGTCCTCCTGGGCGGTCGGCACCGAGCTGAACCTGGTGCGCCGGCTGGCGAACCGGTTCCCGGACAAGACCATCATGTTCCTCGACCGGACCGTGTGCTACTGCTCCACCATGAACCGCATCGACCTGCCTCACCTGGTCTGGGCGCTGGAGTCGCTGGCCGAAGGCGAGGTCGTCAACCAGATCACGGTCGACCCGGACACCACCCACTGGGCCAAGGTCGCGCTCGACCGCATGCTGGCCCTGCCGTAGCCGGGCCGTACGGGGGGAAGACCGGTTTCGTCGCCGACGCCCCCGGCGGGACCACTCCCGGCGGGGG
>JADGHC010000576.1 GCA_019689655.1 Microbispora sp. | reverse complement strand
AGCCCCCACAGGCCACCAGCCGCATACAGGGCCGCCCCCGCCGACCCGACACCGCCGACAGCCATACCGGTAACGGGCAGCACCCCAACCGGCACCTCGTTACCCTTTCCGGGCTTGCCGGTAGCCGAGGTGTCCGCGCTGCCAGCGGTCTCGGTGTCGGGGTTGGTTTCGGGCACGGGAACAGCCCCCGATTCCTCGGGGGCGTTACCGTCCACCTCACCGGTTACCGGCTCCTCGGTTACCGGGTTACCGTTACCGGCCATGTCAGACCGCCTTCCCCTGGCGCAGCAGCTGGTGAAGCGGGTGCGCCTTCTTCATGCCGACGCCCAGGCGGCGACGGAACTCGTTGACGCTCATCCCCGGCTCGTACACGGCGCGGGCACGCTCCAGCAGCTCCTCATCCGACACGCGCGGGCGGGGTTTGAGCGGGGTCACGTTCGACGCCCCCGCTGTCTCCTCGGTCTCAGCCGCGGGTTCGGGCGGTTCCACCGCTGGCGCCGAGGGCGAGGCCGGGCCGGGAACCTCCGCCGCAGCAGCAGGAGCGTGGGCGGCGACCCGCTCCCGCTGCACCCCGAGCTCGGCGAGCGTCCGCGCACCCTCCTCCGGGCGGGCCGCAGTCACGTAGTCGTCCATGACCCCGATCAGCCACGCCACGGTGGCCGCACCCAGCGGTCCCACCGAGTGGGCGATCGCAGCCGTCACCTCCGGGCCGGTGAACGCCGTGGGCCAGTGCCCCGCCAGGTTCAGCATGATGCTGACGGCGAGGGCACCCCAGTGCGCGACGTGCGCCCGCCAGTCCACGTCCCCACCCGAGGCGCGCAGCACGGCGCGGGCGACGATCACCCCGGCCACCACCGCGATCAACGCGGGCTCAATGAACCACGCACCCCACCACCACGCCGACCCGGGGGCCGCACCCAGCAACCCGACGACACCGGCGTGCACGCCCACCGTGGACCACGCCGCGAACGCGGCGAGCACCGGCAGGCCGACCTTCAGCGTGGCCGTGCGCACCTGGTCGACCCGGTGCTGCCTGGCCTCTACCGACCCGCGGATCGCCACCGCCAGGCGGGCGCGCTCACCCGACACCGCAGCAGCCCGGTACAACTCGGCGAGCCGCCGCTGCTCGGCCCGATCCCGCCGCGACTCCCTGCGCGCCGCCTTGGCCGCCGCCGCGTTCTCCCGCCGCTCCGCGCGGGCCAGGCGCCGCTCATCCCGACGCCGAGCCGCCTCCTCACGGATACGGGCCAGCGCGTCGCGGTATCCGACCATGTCGAGCCGGGCCTTCACCCGGTGGTCGCGGCGGGTGTGCAGGATCTCCCGGTCCGCGCTCAGGGTGGCGGCGAGCTGCTGTGCGGTGACGGGCAGCGTCTCGTCGTCGAGAGTCTTGTCTGCCATGATGGTGTTCTCCTTCACTGCTCAGTGGGGGATGGCGGCCCGCCTCGGCGTGGAATCTGGGCGGGCCGCCCCAGATCAGCGAGCCGTCCGCTCCTCGCGGGCCATCAGCGCGTCCACGGCGTCCCGGGACGGCCCTTCGCGCCCCCACGTCCCCACCGCGTACTGGATGGCGTCCATCGCCTCCCTGGCCCGCACAGCCAGCTCCGGGTCGGCACCGTCGGAGTGCTCCGCCAGGAACCGGTTCAGAGTCGGCAGCGCCCGCACGATCTCGGGCCACGCCATCTGCACCCCCGCGTAGGCCCTCAGCAGCGGCCACAGCACCGGTTCGGACACGCGGACCTGCTCCTCCAGCTCGGCCAGGCGGGCGGCGAGTTCCCGGTTCTCGGCCTCCAGCACCCCGACCGGGGTGCCCTCCAGCTCGGCGACCCGCTGCTGGAGGCGGGAGGCCTCGGCGCGGACGTTGTTCAGGGTCTCCTCGGTGCCGGCCATGTCCTCCTGGAGGGCGGCCACGCGGGCGGCGAGGTCCTCCTTCTCAGCGGTCGTCTCCTCCAGGCGGGCCGCGGTGCACTTCAGGGCTTCCAGGCGCTTCGTGGTGATCAGGCGGATCATCAGGGGGTCTCCTTAGAGCTGGTTGGGGGTCATCGACCAGTGCATGACACTGGGGGAGGCCGGGATGTTGCTCTGCGCTCGGAGGTGGTCGAGCACAGAGCGGTAGATCTGCTGTGCGGTCTGGCCGGGGCGGGCCCGGTAGACGCAGTCGGCAGTGGACACGTTCAGGACACCTCTGGTGTCCTGCCACTGCAGGGTCACGACGCAGTGGTAGTCGCGGGTCTGCTGCTGTTCGGGCATTTGGGCTCCTTCGCTTGGGGTGGACCCGTGTGGTCCCCCCGACACCCCGCCCGGGGACGGACTGGATGGGCGGGGTGTCAGGGCCACCACACGAGGGTGGGGGACTAGCGGGACGCTAGGGGCACATTTCGTGCCTCACCAGACACGGCGCGTGGTAGATCACCGCTACGGCAGTACGGGCCGGTGCACGTCGCGGTGCTCCAGTTCGACGACGACCCCGTACTGTTCGAGGGCCTCAGCGATCCGCTCCGAGAGCACCACCGACCGGTGACGGCCACCCGCGCAGCCGACCGCGACGTCCACCACCGCACCCGGGGCCTCGGTCAGCACGCCCTGCACGAGCAGCACGGTGTGGTCGATCAACGCGAACACGCCCGGCGTGGCCAGGACGCGGTGTTTGATGCGGACGTCGTGCCCGTCCAGTTCTGCCAGCTCGGGTTCGAGGTTCGGGTCGTGCAGCAGGCCGCGCACGTCCAGGACGACGGTGGCCTTCGGCGCCGGGCCGTGCCGGTAGCCGAACGAGGTGACCACGCACTGCGGGAGGTCGATCGCGTCCTCACGACGCGGGGCGGCGCTCATGATTCGCTCCACACGCGCCCGCAGTCCACGCAACGGGTGATCAGCGGGCCGCCGTCGCCTTGCGAACTGGTCCACGTGTGGCGGGGGTTGGTGCAGCGCCCACTCGGCGCCGCGGCTACGATCTTCATCAGCCCACTCCTGGATGGATCAGGTTGTCGGGTCAGGCCCCGTGCTGGTGGTGGAGTCACCAGTGCGGGACCGCACCCCGTCGGGGGTGCCTAAAAATCAGACTGCGACCAAATTATTACATAGACACCCCAGGGCTGGCACTATAAGTGACGTGGAAAACATCGCACCCCTGTCACTAGAGGACCCGCGCCCGCGAGTCGCCCTCTACGCGCGCGTCTCCCTCGACCGCCGCGAGAGAGCCTCCGTCGAGGAGCAACTCGCCGACCTCCACGCGACCATCAAACGTCTCGGGTGGGTCCCCATCGCCGAACTCGCCGACAACGACGTCCCCGCATCCCGCTACTCCAGAGAGGACCGTCCCGCCTGGCTGCAACTACTGCGGCTGATCCGCAGCGGCGCGCTCGACGCCGTGGGTTTCTGGGAGCTGTCCCGCTCCACACGCCGCCGTGTGGAGTGGGCCGAGTTCGCTGAGCTCGCCATCGACCACCGGCTCCGCATCCTCGTCGGCAGCAGCGTCTACAACGCCGACAACCCCAACGAGATGCACATCCTCGACATGATGGCCACCCAGGGAATCCTGGAGGTCGGCCAGTCCTCCAAACGGCTCCGCCGATTCCAGCGCGCCAACGCCGAGCAGGGCCGTCCCGCAGGCGTGCCCGGCTACGGGTACCGGCGCCGCTACGACCCCGCCACCGGTCGGCTGATCGGCCAGGAACCGGACCCGGCCGAGGCCGAGGTGGTCCGCATGGTCGCCCAATGGATCAAGGCCGGCTGGTCCATCAACCGAATTGCTGGTGAGCTGAACCGCCGCAGGATCCCCACAGAACGCGGCAGGCTGGCGGGTGAGCGCTACGTCGACTCCCGGGGGCGGGAGCGTGTCGCGCTGGGGTGGGTGC
>JADGHC010000575.1 GCA_019689655.1 Microbispora sp. | reverse complement strand
CGCTGCTCTACCTGAGCCCAAAGCTGGATCGGGCGGCGCGGGAGGCGGACCCGACGGCCCCGGCGCACCTCCTCGGCACCGGTGGCCGGATCACCTGGGGCTGGCCGTACGACGACTTCCCGGAGTAGTGGACGGCCCCGATAGGCTTGGTCACCGTGGCCCGGATCCGTTGCGACTTCTTCTCCGAGGCGCTCGGGGTAAGAGGTTCTGCACTTCTCGGAGGACCCCGAGATCACCCGATTCGTCCCGCATGTCGCGGCCACCGCGCGGCAGCCGGAGGCGTACGTGTGGGCCGTGTCGGCCGAGCGCTGCCCCGACTACTGGTTTCCCCGCCAATGTCCGCGCGCCATGGCCTGGACTACCCCGTCGACCACGGACGACGACCGGGACCGCATCATCGGCCCGGGCTGCGGCGAACGGGTCCACGCCATCGAATACGGCTGGCTGGATGCCTTCCTGACCGTCCGCCTGTACGCCTATCGCCTCCCGGCGGAGAAGTTCGTCCCGTTCGGCGAGCCGGTGCCGACCGCGATGGTCGCCACCGAACCCGTCGAACCCCTCGGGCCGCCCGAACCCGTCGGCAACCTGCTGCGGCTGCATGAGGAGGCCGGCATCCAGCTCAGGGTGCTCGACAACCTCTGGCCGTTCTGGGACGCGCTGACCACCACGTCCCTGGGCCGGAGCGGCATCCGCCTCCGCAACGCCCGCCCCCGGCCGGTCTAAGGCGAAAGGGTCGGGACATGAGAGCCGACCGCTCTGCTGCCCGGTCGTGACGGCCCGAGATCGCCCGCCCAGCCGGGAGGCGACAGCGCGCCCGGCGTCAGCTCGATGAGGAAGGCACGGCCTCCGCCTTCGGGGCATCGACCGATGCGCCGGCGCGCGCCTTCGGCAGCGCGAGCGCGAAGCCGACCGTGAGCAGGATCAGCACCGCCGAGACGTACGTGGCCGCCTGCAGGCCCTCGGAGAACCGGACGAGCGAGGGCGCGGGGCCGCTGACCGAGCCGGCCACGGCGACCAGGACGGCGAGCCCCACGGCCGCGCCGACCTGCTGGCCACTGGTGGCCAGGCCGGAGGCCAGGCCCTGCAGCTCGTTCTCGACACCGGACGTCGCCGCGGCGAACATCGCGGTCCAGACGATGCCCTGGGCCAGGCTGAACACCACGATGCCCGGAGTCATCTGCGGGAACGTCGATTCGCTGCCGAGGAACGCGGCGAACAACGCGGTGCCGGCCGCACCGACCACGAATCCGATGATCAGCGTCGAGCGCACCCCGATCGCCGTGGACAGCTTCCCGCCGATGAGGGTGCCGACCAGGATCAGCGCGCAGGGCAGGATGAACGCCAGGCCGGTGCTCATCGCGTCCCAGCCGCGCACCTTCTGCAGCGCCAGCGTGATGAAATACGCACTGGCCCCGAAGGTCGCCATGAACATGAACGTGATCAGCGTGCCGTACCGCAGGCTGCGGTTGCGGAAGACACGCAGCGGCACGAGCGGGTGCGCCGTACGGGCCTCGATGACGATGAAGGCCGCGATGAAGACCACCGAGGCGGCGAAGCCGGCCAGGGTCACCGGGTCCGTCCAGCCGGCCTTCGGCCCGTTCACCAGGCCGAACACCAGCAGCAGGGCGCCGGCGGTGACGGTGACGCCGCCGGGAAGGTCCAGGCCGCTTCGCCGCCCGACGGCGGCGTCCGCGGGCACCACCCGGAGCGCGAGGAGGGCGACCACGGTCGCCAGCGGGACGTTGACGAAGAAGACCGCCTCCCAGCCGAAGGTCTGGGTCAGCACCCCGCCGAGCAGGGAGCCGACCACCATGCCGCTGCTGCCGGTGGCTCCCCAGACGCCCAGGGCGCGGTTGCGCTCCGCACCCTCCGCGAACAGGGTGGTGATCAGCGACAGCGTCGACGGGCCGAGAACCGCACCGCCGAGGCCCTGAACCGCACGGGCGACGACGAGCAGGCCGGGGGATCCGGCGAGGCCTCCGGCCACGGACGCGATCGCGTACAGTCCCAGTCCCGCCAGGAAGAGCCGGCGGCGCCCCAGCAGGTCGGACAACCGGCCGCCGAGGAGCAGGAACCCGCCGAACGTGACGGCATACGCGCCGATGACCCATTGCAGCTCCTGGCCGGTGAAACCGATCCCGGACCCGATCTCGGGCAGCGCGACGAACACGATGCTGTAGTCGAGGGCGATGATCAACTGCGCCAGCGCCAGCGACACCAGGACCAGTGCCGGGTGCCGGAGAGTGCGTGTGGATGACATGACTGCCGTGTGCCTCTTTCGACGTTCTACCGGAGGGACGTAAGGGCATGCCCGCTAGAAGCCAGACTCGTGAAGCTCAAATATTGCTGACTCGAACTAAATCCTAGGCTCGGACAGCCGTCGCAACAAGCGGTTCCAGGAAACCATACGAGCACGCATATTTCGAGCTAGTAACTTATGCGCCGATGGACGGCCGGGCACGCGGGCTAGCATGAACACATGGCGCCAACGAAAGGACAGGCCGCGCTGCCGGACGGCGAGGTCTGCAGCCTGGTCAACGCCCTGTCGCAGGCGATCGACCGGCACACGCGACGGGTCGCGGAGCAGTTCGGCCTCACCGCCGCTCAGGCGATCGCGCTGCGTGAGCTTGCCGAACCCCGGACGCTGCGCGCGCTGTCCGAGCGGATGCACTGTGAGGCGTCGAACGCGACCTTCGTCGCGGACCGGCTGGAGGCGATGGGCCTGCTGGAACGGCGGCCGCATCCCACCGACCGGCGCGCCAAGCTGCTTCATCTCACCCCGGAAGGCGCCGCGCTGCGCAAGCAGGTCGTCAAGAGCCTGGGCACCGACTCCCCGCTCGGCCGGCTCAGCCAGGAGGAGCAGGCGGTCCTGCGCGATCTGCTGCAGCGCGCCGTGGGGTGACCACCCCGCCGTCAGCCCGCGGCGGGCACTCCCGCTGAGGGGCTAGTCGAAGGAATCGGCGGCGGCGTGTCCCGCCCGCCGGGAGGCGACCGCGTGCAGGTAGCCGCGGGCGAGCGCGCGACGCCCGGACGAACGGTGCAGCTCACCGAGCAGCCTCCGGGTGGCCGCCTCCCCGCTGCGGTCACCGAGCTGCCGGAAGATCGCCAGTGATCTCTCCAGCCGGGCCGAGCCGTGCCGCCAGTCGCCCCTGGCCGCTTGGAGCCCGCCGAGGCCCTGCATGGCGTACGCCGCGCAGTGCCGGTCGCCGAAGCCCTCGAATATCGTCAGCGCGCGGGCCTGGGCGCGCATCGCCCTCCCGGTCTCCCCCGCGAGGTCGTGCAGGCGGCCGAGCTGCAGCGACACGCAGCCCTCCCGGTGGGCGTCGCCGAGCTCCCGCGCCATGCGCAGCGCGCCGCCGAGCCAGCCGGCGGCGCCGTTCAGGTCGCCGGTGCTCAGGCAGGTGCGCCCGAGCGCCTGCCGCGCGTACGCCTCCCCCGACCGGTCGCCCAGCGACATGAACATGCCGAGTGCCTTGCGGAAGTGCCGGGACGCCGTGACCGGGTCGCCGCGGAACTGGCCGACCGCGCCCAGCCCGCACACCGACACGGCCTCGCCCCTGACGTCTCCGAGCGTACGGAAGATCATCCGGGAGCGGCGGAACATCCCGGCCGCCTGAACGTACCTGTCCCGGTAGAGGGCCACCTGGCCGAGCCCCCGCAGCATCGCGGCCTCGCCCGCCCGGTCGCCCGCGGCGCGGGCCGCCCGCAGGGCGACGCGGTGGGTCTCCTCCCAGGCGTCGAGGTGGCAGCGCAGGTCGAAGTACGGCACGAGCGCCGCCGCGAGGCCCCAGGCGGCGCCGGCCAGCCCCGCCTCCGCGGCCAGCCGTACCGCCTCGACCAGGGTCTCGTGCTCGGCGCCGAACCAGGAGACCGGGTCGGCGGCGACCCGGCGCAGGGC